>JAJWOJ010000011.1:15485-18408 GCA_021635425.1 Clostridiales bacterium
GCCATAAGGCGAACGGTTTCTTCTTTTAAAATTCTCGCGCCGTTATACTCGCCGCCCCAAAGCAGCATCTTTGCGAATTTATCGAAATCGCCTGCGGTCGAAAACAATCCGCCCGAACAAGCCGTGTAACCGTTGCTTCTTTTAAGCAACGAATCCATATCGTCTTTTCCGCCCGTCACGTCTATAAGTTTATCTTTTTTACGCTTATAAACGCGAACGATTCTTTTGTTTTGCTCTTCCGTATCGGGGTAGAAAAACGTGTCTTTCATTCCGAGCGGAGTAAATATCTTTTCTTTCATAAAATCGCCGACTTTTTCTCCGCTTACGCGTTCGATTAAAAGTCCGAGCATATCGAATCCGGCAATAGGCGAATATCCCGTTCCTTCGCCCGGCTGAAATCCGAGAGGCAACGCGGCGTATTTTTTTGCTTCTTCTTCCATGCTCGCGCGCGGTTTTTTGTCTTTTAACATTTGTATAAAACCCACCACGCCTTCCTGAAGCCCGGAAGAATGCGATAAAAGATCTCTGACGGTAATTTCTCTGTTTGCGGGAACGGTTTTAACCTTGTCGGGGTTAAAAGTCGCCACTTTCCATATTAACTTTAACGGATTTACTTTTCCGCGATAAACGTATCTTTCGTCAACCGATACTTTAAGATTTTTTAATTCGGGAATATACTCGGAAACGGAGTCGTCGAGCGACAATTTTCCTTCGTCGATCAGAATCATTACGGCAACGGCGGTTATACATTTCGTCATCGACATCAGCCTGTATATGCTTTTGTCGCCAACGGGAATTTTGTCGTTCAGATCGGAATAGCCCCACGTATTTTTATATACGTCGTCCTTTCCTTTCGTAACCACAAGCGCCGCGCACGACAGTTCGCCGTTCGCGACGTATTTATTCATCGTTTCGTCTATATTTTTAACGTTCATGCAAATCTCCTCGTTTTTTTAGTTTTTTTGATTGACAAAACACAACTATGATGATACAATCAATGTAGTGATACAATTGTAACACTTTAATTTGTTTTTGGCAATGACTTTTTCGGAAAATCAAAGGAAAAACAACCAACTGTGACAAAACTATGGGAGATGTAACATATATGACCAGAAAAAATTCGGCGCACGATATTGTTATCGAAAGTTTAACGGAAGCCCTGCTTCAACTTATGGAAAAAAAGCCTTTTACCGAAATAAGCGTTTCCGAACTTTGTATGAAAGCAGGAGTCGGCAGAATGTCTTTTTATCGCAATTATTCTTCCGTTCGCGATATTTTATCGGTATATCTTACGAAATGTACCGATGAATGGTGGCAAACGTATATCAATAAGCCGCAGGAAAATTTTAACGGCTCGTTCTGGAAAGAACTGCTCGCCGTGTATAAGAAAAACGAAAAATTGATTCTGCTTATTTATAAAAACGATCTTTCCTCTATTTTGAAAGAACACGTATTTTCCTGTTGCGGACCGAAACCCGAAATGGACGATACTTCCGCCTATATCTGCGGCATGATTGCCGGAATGATTTACGGGTTCATAGACGAATGGATAAAACGCGGAATGGACGGAACGCCGAATATTGCGGACATCGAAAAACTTATAAAATTCATAAGTACGGAGTGTATTATAAAATCATGAAAGAAAAAGACGATAATTTGTTTTACGATATTTCAGGCATCACCGAAACGAGCGGAATAAGAGAAAGAGCCGCCGTCGAATATTTGAATACGGCTTTAAGCAAAGAGTTTTCGGATATAAAAATATCGGAAGTTTCGATAAACGAAAGCGGAGCGTTCAAAAACAAGGCGGCGGATTTTCTTGCAGGAATCGGCGGTACAACGAAAATCGAAGGACTTCCGCCTTACGTGTCGGTAAAAATTAACCATAAAACGGGAAAAAACGAAGAAACGATCGTTATCTGGTCACCGCTTGAATGGAACGAAAGATTTGTCGGATGTCCCGGTGGCGGCACGAGCGTCGGAGGAGAAAGATATATCACGGCGCCGAATAACGTTTCCCGCGGAATGACGATGGCGAAAGGCATTATCAATCACTTTACGGCGGCAACCACGGACGGCGGAGCAAGAACGGACGACTGGGCTTTCGACGAAAACGGAAAACTCGATTTCGAACTGATTGAAAACTGGCGCGCCGCAAGCACGCATTTTATGACGCTTATCGGAAAAAGAGTTGCGGAAATTCTGCACGGAAAAGCCGTTAAGTATTCCTATCTTCACGGAGGAAGCGGCGGCGGACGGCAATGTATGGTAGAAGCGCAGGAATTTCCCGAAGATTACGACGGAATCTGGGCTTCCTGCCCCGCAATCAATTGGTCGAAATTTCTTATGATGGGATTGTGGGCAACAGCCGTCATGAACAGCGATCGGCATTACGTCGGATATAAAAAAATGAACTTTTTTATGAGAAAAGTTCACGATTCCGTCGGCGGAAAAGAAAAGTATTATAAAAGACAAGAGAAAACTACTTTTAATCCGTTTTCGCTTGTCGGCGAAAAGATCGGAAACGACGTCGTTACGCAAGAAGACGCCGAAATAGTCGAAAAAATATGGAACGGACCGAAAGACGATAACGGAAATACTTTAGTCCGCGCTCATCGCCCCGGTGTGTGTTGCTGGAATAAAATTCTGCCCGTAGGCGCGTTCTGGTATCCGCTTTTTTCCAAAAAACCGAAGCCGTTTTTTCTCGCCGTAAGGTATGCTCGGTGGGTGACGGAAAATCCAAACGAAAAATTTGACGATATCACTATCGAAAAATGGTATGAATTATACGAAAAAAGCATTGAAAAATTCGGAAATTGTCTTGCGTATTCGTCTGACCTTTCCGCGTTTAAAAACCGAGGCGGAAAACTGATTATAGATCACGGAATCGACGATCCGTTGATTCCCGTGGATAACACGATAG
>JAJWOJ010000292.1 GCA_021635425.1 Clostridiales bacterium
GCTTGATCTGTTCGGCTTTGAGTTTGACTGAAAGCCTGAATTCTTCGAGCTTGACCGTAACGTTCTTTTCTTTTGCCCAGGCGCGAATTTTATTGACGACGTTGAACGAATAGAAAATATCTATAACAAGTACGCCGTAATACATTCCGATAAAGAACGAATATATCTCGTTGAGGTTTATCCAGGCTACGGCTTTCATTAAGAGCGGATGCACGAACAGACAGTACGCCGCGCCTATTATACCCCAGAAAAAGGTAAACAACGGGCAGATAATGCCCTGAATGTTTCCGGGGCGTTTTGAATAATCCCACAGTTTAACCTTTAAACCTACGATGAAGATAAGCCCGGTGACGTATTCGACAAGCGTCATCACGACGGTTATGAGCGCGATGACGAAGACCGCCCGCCACACCTCGTTTGCTATGAAACTATAATCTAACGAGCAGATGATGTACAGAAATACTACGCCCGTTCCGTAAAGAGGCAGGCACGGACCTGCCAGAAAACCGGGGTTGACCCATTTTTTATGCACGAATCTGCGGAAAAAGAGTTCGATTGCCCAACCGCACGTTCCGCCCACGATGAACAGTAAACACAGCGTTATAAAAGTTTTCATTTTTAAATTCTCCGTTATCCGAATTTTTGCTTCGTATGATTTTTAACGGAACAAACGCCCGATTTTATCAGACGAAAGAATTTTCCACCGTAATTACGGCGTTAAGTTTGTTGTCGTATTCTTTCAGTTTTTCGTTGAAAAGTTTTCGTATGCAGCGGTCGGACATCTTGTTGTCGCCCGTCCTTACGAGGTCGAATATCACGTTCGCATGGGTTTCGCCTTCGTTCATGCGGAAATCGTGCAGAGTGAACGACGGGTCGATTTCCTTAACGATTTTTTTACATTCTTCCTTGATCGCGTTAAGCCTCGGGCTTGTCGTAACGACGGGGTCCATATGTATGGTCGCTAAGCAATCGAACTTGTTTTCAAGCCCGCGTTCGATGTTGTCTACAACGTCGTGAAGTTCTAAGATATTGCCCTCCGCGGGAACTTCGGCATGCAGAACGATTATTTTTCGCCCCGGTCCGTAATCGTGGATCATAAGGTCGTGCATTCCGATAACTTTTTCTTTATCGAAATTCAGAACGTAATCCGCAACGGCTTTGGAGTATTCCTTGTCGGGAGCTTCGCCGAGAAGAAGGTCGATGACGCTTTTTATCGATTTTATTCCCGACACCGCGATAAATAAAGAAACGATCGCCCCCGCGAATCCGTCGAACGGTATATTATCGAAAAAAATCGACAGTATCGTCGAAGCGAAAACGACGGCGGTCGTTATGCAGTCCGAAAGGCTGTCTGTCGCGGTTGCGAGCATGGCAACCGATTTTATCTTTTTGCCACGCGTTTTGTTGATGACGGCAAGATAACATTTCGCCGCTACCGACAATGCGAGAACGGAAAGAGTAATCGCGGTTATCGTCGGCGACGAAAAGCGGACTATTTCCCACGCGATGATTTTATCGAGCGAGGAAATGAACAGTTGCGCCGCGACGACGAGAATGATTATCGAAACGCCGAGACCTGCGCAGTATTCCATTCTGCCATGCCCGAAGGGGTGTTCCTTGTCGGGTTTTTTTGCGGCAAGCTTGAATCCGAAAACGGTGATTATGGAGCTTCCCGCGTCGGACAGGTTGTTTATACCGTCCGAAACGACGGAGATGGCGCCTGCAAAAAGCCCGGAAATTATCTTCGAAACGCAAAGCAGAATATTTACTATTATACCGGTGACGCCCGTTCTTAACCCGATTTTCGTCCTTACGGCGGGTTTTAAAAGCTCTTCTTCGGTGTAATTTTTAATTGCAGAATGCTTCATAAATGTGTTGACGGGCGTAACTTTCGTTGCGCCCGATTTGTTTTTTATTCTTTTTCTTCCGCGTCTTCTTCGGCGGGGCGGATTTCGACTTTAACTTCGAGAACTTTTTTAAGCGTTCTCTTTGTTACGGTAACCGTGAGGTTGTTATAGTCGAAAGTGTAGCCTATGGGCGGAATGTCTCCCGAACGCTCTATTATCCAGCCGCTAACGGTGTTGGAATCGCTTTCTTCGTCCTCTTCCTGAGAAAAGATTTCGAAAAATTCGCTAAGTTCGGCGTTTCCGTCAACGAGATAATGCTCGTCGTCGAGTTTGGTGAAATAATCGACCACTTCGTCGTGTTCGTCCCAGATTTCGCCCACGAGTTCCTCTAAGATATCTTCGAGGGTAACTATACCGAGCGTTCCGCCGTATTCGTCCACAACCGTCGCCATATGTACCTTTTGCTTCTGCATGCTGCGAAGAAGAGCGGAAATCTTCATATGTTCGGTTGCGAGAGCCATCGAAGTTACGATGCCTTTTATGTTGGTTGCGCCGCTCGTGTATGCCGCGTAGAAATCCTTTTCGTGAATCATTCCGATAATGGTATCGATCGAACCTCTGTAAACGGGCAGTCTCGAAAATCCGTGTTCGGAGAAAACAAGCCTTATGTCTTTCATCGGCGTGTTTTCTTCCACGGCGATGACGTTTACTCTCGGAACCAATATGTCGCCCACTTCCGCGTCGTTGAATTCGATCGCGCTGGAGATGAGTTCGGTTTCGTTGTTGTCGAGCGTGCCGTCTTCGTTGGCTTCCTCGACGTATGTCAAAAGTTCCTGCTCGGTGATTACGTCTTCCGATTTAAACTTGAAAACCTTCTTTAAGAGAAGTTTCCAGCCCGTGAACACAAGGTTTAACGGGTAGAGAATTATCGTGAAGAAATCCATTATCGGGGCAACAAACATTGCGACTTTCTCGGGAAACTCTTTTGCAAGAGTTTTCGGGGTTATTTCGCCGAAAATAAGCACGGCGATCGTCGAAATAATCGTAGAAAGCGTTGCGGATAAACTCTCCGAATTCGTTATAATCGATCTGAATAAAAGAGTGGATATCGTTGCCAGCGTAAGATTTACGATATTGTTACCGATTAAAATCGTATATAGCAATCTGTCGTAATTATCCGCGTGTTTTAACGCTTTTTTAGCCGATTTCTTTCCGTCGTCCGCAAGGAGTTTCAACCTTGTTCGGTTAAGCGACGTGAAAGCCGTTTCCGTTGCCGAGAAAAATGCCGATAAAATGAGTAATGCAACCAGAATTATCACGTATATCGCGATATTCTGACTACCGGGAGGGGGTTTTGTGTCTGCGTCCATAAATAATTTAAAGACTCCTTATAAAAATTTTATTATGCGGCTATGCTTTTTATAACGCGATTATCCGCATGTTAAAAACAAAACCGAGCATAACAAATATAG
>JAJWOJ010000293.1 GCA_021635425.1 Clostridiales bacterium
CTTCCAAAGAAAAAGCGTTAACGACGGACGAGATATATGCTTCGTCGCGGGTATTGTAAAGAGAAGCGAAGAAATCGAGATTTTCGCACACCGTGAGGTTATGAGCAACAGCCGTTTCCTGCGGGGAAACGTCAACGATTTCTTTAATTTTTTCGGGGTTATCCTTAACGGAAAAACCGTGAACGTAAGCCTCGCCGCTCGTTTGCTTCGATAAGCAAGTGAGGATTTTTATGAGCGTGGTTTTGCCCGCGCCGTTAACTCCGAGCAGTCCGAAAAGCTCGTTTTTTTCTATCCCGAGGTTTATATCTTTAAGCGCATGCAGATTTTTGTAAAACTTGTTCAGTTGTTTGGTTTCTATTTCTGCCATTTTATTTTCCCTTATATAATTTCATGAACGCGTTGAAACTGTCCGTTAAAATATCTGAAACGTCCTCTTGGGGAGGTGGTAAACTTTCGGCTGTTATTTGCGTTGCGAAGGCGTGGACGATAAGCCACATTTCCAGGTGAAATTTTCTTGCCGTTTCATAGCTTATCCCGTAGGCTTTCGAAATGTTTCCGGCAATTTTGTTAAAGCTTTCGTCTTCTCGTTTTCCCGATTCGCCCTTTCTCGACCGCATGAACAGCGCCTTGAAAAGCTCGGGTTCGCACCTTGCGAAATTGACGTATGCAAGCCCCGAAGCTTTATAGGGCGGGTATTTGTTTTTTGCAATCTCTGTTTTCAAAAAGTCCTCATATAAGTCGTTTATCGATAAAATAACGGCTTCATTGAATTGTTTCAGATTGCCGAAAGCGTCGTAAATCGGTTGAGTGGAAATACCTGCGTATTCGGCAAAAGAGCGGATTCCGAGCTTTGCAAAACCTTTCTTTTTAACCATATCGACGGCTTTTTTCAAAAGTTCTTCTTTCGTGTGTAATTTGTTTTTTGCCATAACTCACTTCAAAGATAACATATGTTATTTTAAAATATAATAACACTTGTTATTTTATTTGTCAACCTTTTTAAGCCTTCCGAGGTTTAATCCGACAAATTATTTTTTTAAGCAACAAAATCCGTCTTTTTTCATTCCGTAAAAACCGTTATACTTGACGCATGGAAGTTTACATAGAGTACGTCGCGATAAACAATTTCGCGATCGATTATATGCTTATTCTGCTCACGCGGAGGGTGATGAAGCTCACGACGAAAAGAATTTACGTTTTTCTTTCCGCGGCTATAGGCGCGGGGTTTGCCGTCGTAACGCCGATTTTTAAAATGAACGGAGCGTTTACGCTAATCGTTAAAATGCTCGAGGGGGCGGTAATAATTTTATCGTCGGGAGATTTTCCGTCGCCGAGGGTTTACGTGAGGAGTTTTTATCTCTTTCTGTTTTTCACTTTCTCGTTCGGCGGAGCGGTTTTCGCGGTGTTTTATTTTGTCGGTAAGGATTACGACGTTTTTGCAAGAACCTCCGCGGGCAAAACTTTTTACACACCCGTTCTCGCGATAGTTTTCGTCGTTTTCGTTCTTACGGATTGCGTAATCAAAAAACTGTACAGGAGAAGAGAAATCGTAGGTTTTTTAAGGAAATGCGAGTTTAAACTCGGCGGAAAGACCTACGTTGCCAACGGCTTTTTAGACAGCGGGAACAGACTGAGGTATAAAAGCGACCCCGTTATCATCGTTTCGCCCGAATTTTCGGCAAGGCTTAAGAGAAATAACGCGTTTAAAAATCTGATGCCGCGTTTCGTGCCTGTATCCACCGTTGCGGGAGAAAAACTGATAATTTGTTATAAATTAGATAAAATAAAGATATATAACGGAAAGGACGAGAATATAATTAGTAACGTAATGCTGGGGATAAGCGACAACGATTTTAAAAGCGGCGGTGAATACGACCTGATTTTAGGTCTCGTGTTTGCATGAAAGGAGAGGTATGCTGTTAAAAATTTTAGCGATGGTAAGAAAAATGTTTTCCGATGAGGGAAACGGCGTAAACTATCTGTCGGGAGCGGAAGCTCTTCCGAAGCCTTACACGCCGGACGAGGAGCAGGAGCTTGTCTCGATGCTTTCCTCCGGCGACGAAAAAATTCGTCAGGGGCTTATCGAGCATAATTTAAGGCTCGTTGTGTACATAGCGCGCAAGTTCGACAACACGGGCGTCGAGACGGACGATCTTATTTCCGTCGGAACGATCGGTCTTATCAAAGCCGTAAATACCTTCAATGCGGGAAAAAACATCAAGCTCGCGACATACGCTTCGCGTTGTATCGAAAACGAAATACTGATGTATTTAAGGCGGGTTGTCAGGCTTAAAGGCGAGGTGTCTTTAGACGAACCGTTAAACGTCGATAAGGAAGGCAACGAGCTTCTTCTTTCCGACGTTTTAGGGACCGACAGCGACGTGGTTTATAAAGACATCGAACGCTCCGCCGAAAAGGAAATGCTGAGAGAGGCTATCGGCAAACTGTCCCAAAGGGAGCGCGAAATAATGAATATGAGATTCGGTCTGAACGGAGAAGAAGAGCGCACGCAGAAAGAGGTTGCCGACGCTCTCGGGATTTCTCAAAGCTACATATCGAGGCTTGAAAAGAAGATAGTTTTAAGGCTGAAAAAAGAACTCGCCAAGCTTAGTTAATTTAAAAAATACATCGTTAATCGCCTTATAGACGGACTTTTTCGTCTTAATGAGTTATAAACCGACAAAATTTGCTTACCCATAGCCTCTTTAAAACGTTAAAATAGTTACTACATAACGCAGCCGAAAACTCGGCTAAGGAGGTAAACAATGAAACAAAAAGTCGAAATATGCGGGGTTGACACCTCGAAGTTAAGGCGGCTCACGGCAAAAGAAAGCGACGAACTTCTGTTCAGGATAAAAGAAGGCGACAAAGCCGCGAGAGACGAGTTTATAATTTCAAACGTGCGGCTTGTTTTGTCGATCGTAAAGCGGTTCGACAAGGCAAAAGTGAGCGCGGACGATATGTTTCAGGCGGGAATGATAGGGCTTATAAAGTCGGCGGATAATTTCGACCTTTCCGTCGGCGTGCGTTTTTCAACGTATGCCGTACCTATAAATTTCGCTTATCGAAACAATAAAAATGCAGAAAAGAGGCTTATAAAAGCGTTTAAGGAGACGGAACAGGCGAAAATCGCCCTGCCGTTTCTTTTTTTAATACAAAATTTTATTATATAAAAGATAAATAATATGTAAATATGATTGCTATTTTTCCGACTGAATGATATAATGGATACAGTGCATTTATATCTTATGCTGTCGATTCACGGCTGAAATAAAACCCGTATGCTTCAGATAAAGCATACGCTTCGGAGAAAATA
>JAJWOJ010000294.1 GCA_021635425.1 Clostridiales bacterium
CCACAAGATATAGCAACAAAAAAGCACAAGACCTACTAAATCTTGTGCTATTTCGTGTTTGTAGCTTTTTCGTACTACAAAGATGCGTGTGTACGACAAAATCTCGTTTTTCGGGCGATTTTTGAGAGTGTGTCGAACGATTTCAATCTTTTTACCTCTCTGCAGTTGGCAGAGTTATCGAACCGCTCTTAACTCGATATATCCTCTCTCTCCTCGAGGTTCCAACTGAATGCGGGGATTTGTTTTGTCCCACGCATATCCGATTGTCGATGGGTCGTATCGCTCCATTGCAAGCTGTAACGCTTCGATCGCTTGGCAATAGTCCTCCTCATTGAACGGTTCGCCTTGAAACATCAAGTATTTTGCCGCAGGCAAGGTGATGACATCAAATCCATCCGGGATACTGCCGGTATAGTCCATTGTCACCTCAACGCCCTGCACATATTCAGATGTGTTCGGCTTTCGATATTTCTCCGGCAGCCACATACAAACAGGCTCTCCACAAAGAGATTTCATGCTGTTGAGAACACCCCAGACATCACAGCCTACTTCTTGACAATAACTCCAATACTCTTTTGCCGTTTTTCCTCGCTTGATGATAACCTTGCGTTCCGGCTTTTCTACTACCTGAACAAAGACATTTGCTACATGTTCCATTGATTTTTGCTCCTTCCACAGTGTTTTGAATTTAACGCCGTAAGGGGTGAAAAGTGGGAGAGGCATAGGAGATTTTGCATATTCATAGGGATTGCAGCCAAACGCGTTGCGAAATGCCCGTTGATATCCATCAACGCTGTCATAACCGGAATCATAAGCAATATCGATTACTTTGCACTGTTCGTCACGCAGACGCAATGCCGACTCGGACAATCGAATCCGCCTGATGTAATCCGCCGGTGCAAGTCCTGTCAGCTCCTTAAATATTCGCGCGCAATAAAAAGGAGAGTATCCGGCAGCGCGGGAAAGGTCACATAGAGTGATCTTTTCTGAAAGATGCACTGCGATATAGTCCTGCATCTGTTGAACTGCTAAAATCTTTTCCGTCACTTTATCATCCCTCCTGACAAAGCCATTATAGCAGAAGGAACGGAATTATTCTCGACTTTTCTTGCGCTTCTTCAAATTCCGATTTGTTTCTGCGTAATTATATCATATCGTTTGGGCTTTTCAATGTCTCAAACAATAAATAAAAATATCGGTCTGTAAGAAAAGACTTACAGACCGATGCGTTTGGCTTTCTAATACGAAATAGCTGCGCAAGCAAATTCCAATATATCAGAATAATACTTATAAAATTAATCAGATATATTTCTTCAATTGCTCCGAAAGGATTGATAAGTCCGCAGTTTTAGACTCCTCGCTATTTTCGATATTACCTAAAACATAATCTGCCACTTCGGGTTGCCAATAAACTTTGAGGTTTTTCTTCGCCCTGGTGACCGCCGTATAAAAAATATTCTTCGTTACCTGCTCGTCCGATTCTTTAGTAATCACGATCTTAACGGAATCGAACTCCAAGCCTTGCGCTTTGTGGATTGACATAGCGTACGATATTTGAAACGGAAGTTTTGTCCTTGTATCCATATCAGTATCGTATTTGTCGTTATAATATTTCATTTTGGTTACAATAGCGTAAAATCCGGAACCTTCCTTCACAATTTCTATCTCGTTAGATAATTTGCCGAAATAACTAACACTTGCCAACAATTCAATTTTAAACGTTATGTTTTCCTCTTCGTTTTTTATCCCGACGATTTTTCCGCTTAAATTGTTATAAATGCCATACGCGCTGTAATCGTTCGTTATAAAAACAACGGGGTCGCCGACTTTATATAGGTTTTGCTGATATTCAAAAGCGTCATTCGGGTTGGACGCCTGCAAATATCTGTTAATATTGTTTATTCCGTATAAACCGTCATAATTAAGACACAGGACAACTTCATTTTCCTGAACCTTAAAAATATCGTCGCTTATTTCCTCCGTCATTTCGTAGGCAGAAAGCAATTCGATGATATTTTTCTTTTTCCCGTGCCTTACCTCGTCCCAGATTTTTGTCAGTTCGACAACTTTTGTTCTGTGTTCAACATCCAAAGTAAAAACAACGTCTTTGGCTTTTAATAAATTCAACAATAAATCGAACCAGTTACCGAACTCAATCGACTCTATTTGACCGGGATCGCCGACAAACATAAAAGCAGAACTTTTGTATACTTCGATAATCTTTTCTATCGAATCCGTCGAAACAAAACTCGCCTCGTCGACAATAATTATATCACAATCTTCATGATGCTTTTCTTTTTCAAATTGCGCTATGTTTTTATATGTAATCTTGCCTGCAAAGTCTTTTATTTTTAAATTGTTATTCGCCGTATTTGTAGTTGTCAGACATAAAATTCTCTTATCGGGATTATTCTTGATAAATTCTTTTATAATTGTAGTTTTACCCGTTCCCGCAGACCCCGTAATCAACGCAACCGACGAGTTTTTTAAAGATTTGCTCGGTATATTCTTCTGCGCTGCAGACAAAAGAGGATTTTCGGAATAATCGTTATTTACCTGTACGTTTTTTGTTTTACACAGCTTTATTACTTCTAAAATAACGTTTTGGGTGGAGTTATAGTAACTTTCAACCGTATAATATCCGCTGATTTCTATTATCCGATGGTCCGAATAATGTGAATTTATTCTTAACAATTTTTCGTTGAATCTATGTTTTAATTCAATGAATTTTTCGTCAGAATACCCGATGTCGCGGGGTTTTACGAAAAGAGTATTGTTCGTATTGATATAATTCACCAAATAATGATATAAAATCTCATCGGCGGCATCCGACGCGTCATAAAGTTCAAATAATGTATATAAGGACGGTCTTGCCTCTTTCGGAGAAAAAGCGAACGGCATCAATTCAAACGATTTTGAACCAAGCCGAATTCTCAATCCGTCAAACTCACCGTTATAAGCCGGCATATTTCCGTATGGTTTATATGCCTGCGCTTTTATCGTACGATTTCTCATATCCGACAATAAAAATCTGATTAAATTTCCACCGAGTTTATTGCTCTGCAAAAATTTTTTGACTTTACTTATAAATTCTGTATAATATCCATCGGGAGCAAGACAAATTTCTTTTTTGCTATCGATTAAATCTACAAGCGACTTTCTTTTATCTTTAATCGTTTTCATCAGCGCCGAATATTCTTTATCGCGTCTGCATTTCTCATCGTTATAGTTAATTAGGTGCAACAAATTCTGAAACGCACACGGTCTTATTGAATACTCGTAATCGTAAATTACGTTTATAAATATTTTT
>JAJWOJ010000295.1 GCA_021635425.1 Clostridiales bacterium
TAAAAGAGTAATAGAAGGGCCGCAAAAAATAAAGGATAAATTGCCTCATAACGAAAGGCCCGGAAAAAGGAGAAAAAGATTATGGTCAGATACGACGTTTACGAAGAAAAAGTGAGAGGACTTTACAAGACTTTGGAAGAGGCAGGATACTCTCTTTGACGTCGACAATCTCAGAATCAAATTAAAAGAACTCGAAGCCGAGCTTGAAAAACCCGAAGTGTGGTCGGATATAGAAAAGTCCAAACATATTTCGAGGGAAGCTCAGGGCATCAGAAACAAACTCGACGTTTTCGATAAGGCAAAAAAAGCCGTGTCGGACGCGGAGATTATGATTTCGCTCGCCGAGGAAGAGGACGACGAAAGCGTTCTTACCGAAGTCGATAAAGATCTTACCGAAGCCGAAAAGGAAATAGAAGAAATCCGTTTAAGAACTCTTCTTCGCGGAAAGTACGATAGTTGCGACGCGATTTTAACCCTTCATGCGGGCGCGGGCGGAACGGAAGCGTGCGATTGGACCGAAATGCTTTACAGAATGTATATCTGCTATGCCGAAAAGCACGGGTATAAAATTACCGAGTACGACCGTCTCGACGGCGACGGCGCGGGGTTGAAATCGGTCTGCTTCAAGGTTGAGGGCGAAAACGCATACGGCTATCTTAAAGCCGAAAAGGGAATTCATCGTCTCGTCCGTATTTCGCCGTTCGACGCGAACGCGAGAAGACAAACGTCGTTCTCGTCGGTGGACGTTATGCCCGACATTCAGGACGAAGGCGATATCGAAATCCGCCCCGAAGATATCAAGGTGGACACCTATCGTTCGTCGGGCGCGGGCGGGCAGCACGTCAATAAAACGGAGTCCGCCGTTCGTATAACCCATATTCCCACGGGAATAATCGTCGCGTGCCAGAACGAGCGAAGCCAGGTTCAGAACAAAGAACAGGCTATGCGCATGCTCATGAACAAACTTCTCGAAAAACGCGAAGAGGAGAGAATGCAGGAAGCAAGCGAAATAAAGGGCGAAGTTAAGAAAATAGAATGGGGCAGCCAGATACGAAGCTACATTTTCTGCCCTTACACTCTCGTCAAGGATCACAGAACGGGTTCGGAAACGGGTAACGTTCAGGCGGTTATGGACGGAGACATCGATCAGTTCATCATAGATTATTTAAAGAAGAGTTGATATGTACCCGGATATAAAAAAGACGTTTTCTGTTAAGAAAAACGCCGTAATTCTCGCCATAGAGTCGTCCTGCGACGAAACCGCCGCGGCGGTTATTAAAAACGGCAGAGAAATTTTGTCTTCGAAAATCATGAGTTCGGCAACGGAACACGTTCGTTTCGGCGGGGTTGTTCCCGAAATCGCTTCGAGGGCGCACACCTCCGCGGTATCGCTTGTGGTAAAAGAAGCCGTAGATGCGGCGGGGATCACTCTTAAAGATTTAGACGCCGTTGCCGTAACTTACGGCGCGGGGCTTTTAGGCGCGCTTCTCGTCGGGGTGTCGTATGCAAAATCGCTTGCGTATGCCCTGAATATTCCGCTTGTCGCGGTGAGCCATATAAGAGGACATCTCGCGGCGGCGTATCTTGCCGACAAAACGCTCGAACCGCCTTTCGTGAGCCTTCTCGCAAGCGGCGGACACACCGCGGTTATCGTTGTAAATTCTTACGACGATTTCAATATTTTAGGCTCTACTTTGGACGACGCCGTCGGTGAAGCCTTCGATAAAGTCGCGCGGGTTCTCGGGCTTAATTACCCCGGCGGACCTAACATCGAAAGGCTTGCGAAAGAGGGTAAAAACGTTATAAAATTCCCTAAAATGCTCAAGGGCGAAGGCGGATATAATTTTTCATACAGCGGGCTTAAAACCGCCGTCATAAATTACGTACACCACGCAGAGCAGACGGGCGAAGAGGTGAATAAAGCGGACGTCGCCTGTTCGTTTCAGTCGGCGGCGATAGACGTTCTCGTCGAAAAAACGATCGACGCCGCAAAGGAATATTCCCTCAAAACGGTAACGGTGGGCGGCGGAGTTGCGGCGAACGGCTATTTAAGAGATAAAATAACCGAGGCTTGCAAGAAAAACGGGTTGAAACTCGTTCTGCCCGAAAAGGTTTTCTGCACCGACAACGCCGCGATGATAGGCGCCGAAGGGTACATAAGGTATTCCGAGGGTGAATTTGCCGATCTGTCGCTTAACGCCAAAGCCCGCGTTGAGCTTAAATAAAAGACTTCCGGCGAAAGCTTTTGGCGTTTGATTTTTGCAAGCTTAATTGCAATATGTTGCCGTATAAGTCGATTAAAGCGTGTTTTTCAAGTCGAATAAGTCGATGTTTTTCTTGAATTACGGCATATCGGTTATAATCCAGAAGTTGTGGGCAAACCCCACGATGATGAGATAAACGTTTAAAACGATAAGCACGGGCATGAATACCATGAGAAGCAGGCTTCTCAGCCGATATTTAAAAACGAACATGGCGACGTAAACGCCCGTCGCTCCGCCGAGCAGCGCGGCGATAATTATGCTTCCGTCGCGAACCTTATTGCAGTCTCCGTCGCATTCGGCGTTTTTCTGCGCGCGAAGCAGGAGAAAAGAATAGACGTTTATCGCCAGAAAATACACCGCTACGAGTATTTGTATAAGAACCAGCATACGATAAGTATGCGATTTATCGGCTTTTATAAACCGAAAACCGCAAAAAAATGCGGATTCGGATAAAAAATCCCGTAAAAAAACGTCAAACTCTTTGCAAAACAGAAAAAATGTGATACAATAAAAGAGATCTTGGCGGGCGACCGCCGGGGAGGGCAATTTATGAGATGTATGTATTGCGGTCATCTTGACAGCAAAGTGGTCGATTCGAGGCAAACCGAGGACGGAACGGCAATACGGCGCAGAAGAGAATGCATCAACTGCGGCAAGCGTTTCACCACCTACGAAACAATCGAAACCACTCCCGTTCTGGTTGTCAAAAACAACGGAAACAGGCAGTCGTTCGACCCGAACAAACTTAAAAACGGAATTATCAGGGCATGCGAAAAACGACCCGTTCCTATGTGGAAAATCGATAAACTCGTCGAAGATATCCAAAAGAGCGTTTATAACTCTCTCGAGCAGGAAGTCACCACCAAACAGCTCGGCGAAATGGTCATGGACGGGCTTAAGCAGATCGATGAAGTTGCTTACGTAAGGTTTGCGTCCGTTTATCGGCAGTTCAAGGATATTTCCACGTTCATGAAAGAGCTTAAAAAGCTTCAGAAAGACAATAAAGAATTAAAAGAGCCGAAATCCGACGATGACGGCAACA
>JAJWOJ010000296.1 GCA_021635425.1 Clostridiales bacterium
GTATGCAAGTGAGCCGAACATATCCATTCCGCCGCCGATGAAAAACGAATGAAAAAGCCCGCTTTCGCCCTCTAAAAACGAAAAAACATGCTCTAAAAAGGGGCATTCCTGCGCGAGCATGTCATAACTCGCCATGACGGCTTTTCCGAACGGAAAAATTCCGAAACTCGCCTGAGCGATCGCAAAAACCGCCAAAACGAATATCGGAATGACAAACCAACCGTAATTCTTTTTTAAAAAAGGTAAAGTTTTTTCTTTTATAAAGCATTTAAAGCTCATAGATTGATTTTCCTTATCTTCTGATTTCAGTTCATTTACCCGCGACCTTAAATCGCTTATTTGCTTTTCGTAAGTCATTATATCATAAATTCCCCGAAAAGACAAGATAATCCGCCCGCATTGCCAATTATTTCGATACAATATATCGATATTGCTCTTAAAAATAAAAAACGAAGAATGTTTTTCGGCCTTTTACCCCCTTTGATTTGTTTTCATGTATCTATCTCTCTTATCGATACGGAATGTTCCTCATGCAATTCATACAAAGTCGAAATAGATCAATTTTTGCCATAAAGTGAAATAAGCCTCTCTATAAGTCGATTATCGTCATATTTCAAGGCAGATTGATAAAACGGATCATTTTCTACGTCGCTATGTTTTGGGATAGCGTTCTCGTCGCCCGACAGCTCTTTCACCATTGCAAAAATCGCCTCCGCGCAAATATTTCTGACAATTTCAAATTCAACGCCGTTTGCCTCCACATAAACGTTAAACAGCATTTTTTCGGGCGCACTATATTCATAATATACGGTTATCCCATACTTTTCCCATTTTGCAACGCGAAAAGTCGCACGTCGGTTACGGTCGGTTTCTCTGTCGTTCTGATATTTTTCTATAGCCTTCTTTACAGTTTCAAGCGCGTTGTTTTCAAACCATAAAACCTTATTGTTTAATTCTATGAACGGACTACCTGCCGTATAGCGAAATTCCTTTTCATCGCATTCGCGGATATTGCAGTATAAATAATATCTTTCACCGTTTTTACCCCTCACTTCCGCGCTTTCGATTTCATTTATAAACGTTTTACCGTCACGATAAAACTTGTTTACATTGGTTTCGGCTTCTTTAGCGATTCCTTTTATCGTGGTTTTGCCTGTTACGAATTTTCCGTATTTTATAACTTCTTTTTTCATTTTGCCACCGATTTTTCTTTGATTTCTTTAATTTCTGAACTTACGAGCGTGTCTTTTTCTTGCAGCCGTTTTGCAAGCCTTTCTAAAAAGTCTCTGTTGTCGATAAGTATTTTTCTCGCTCTCGCGTAATACGTTTCCATATCCGCCGAAATTCGATCCTCTCTGCGCGAAAGTCGATTCGGCGAACTGTCGCGCTCTTCCCAATACCCGAACCCGTACGAACAATAATTATCCGCAAATCTTTGAACGATATCGAACGCCCTGTGTAAGTCGTTATTCGCGCCGGTATCGACTTCGCCGAACACGATTTCAGTCGCTGCTTTCCCCGCTAAAACCGCGATCACGCGGTTTTCCATATGCGTTTTGGAAATCCAGTAGTCGTCGGGATTGTGATAAGCCGTAAAACCACCCACCGTACCCGTATTTTTTCGAACTGAAACAAGATCCACACTCCCCGGTTCGAGAATTTCGGCGACTACCGCATGCCCCGCTTCGTGATACGCCGTCCTCTCTAAAATTACGGGATTATGCGGCGCGGTGCTTTCGGGCGCGTTGTAAATAACGCGGAGGCACGCGCGGATGATATCGTCGACGTCTATCATTTCCTTATTTTCAAACCCCGCGTACTGCCCCGCCGTGTTGATTACCGTTTCGAGCGCGGCGCAGGATTTCCCGTTTAAAAGCCGTGCAACCTCTTCGGCGTTGATTTCGGAAACCGCTTTTTTCTGCGACAGATAATATTTAACGATTTCAACCGCGTCTTCGCCCTCGGGCGCGTCCACGTTTATTATGTAATCGAACCGCCCCGCGCGAAGAAGGGATCTCGGCAGATTTTCAGTCCCGTTGGTGGTCGCAAGCACGAAAACGTCTTTACCCTTGATTTCGTCGATACACGACTGAACGGTAACGTACTCTTCGGCGTTTCTGTGATAATCGTCTTCGTTGGCAAATTTATCCATATCGTCGAGAAGAATAATCGACGGAGTGTTTTCCGCCGCTTCGTTAAACACGTTCTTAATCTCGTTTACGAACTCTCCGTCGGGCTTGTTTTTGCGGCATACGAACGCCTTTCTGCCGCTCTCTTTTATAAAACAGTTCGCCATAAGCGTTTTACCAACGCCCGGATTGCCGTCAAGCAAAAGCCCGCCGATCGGCGCAACGCCGAGAGCTTTATATTTATCCGCGTTTTTGATTACGTCGCATAGCCTGATAAGTTCCGTTTTGATATCCTTGTAACCTATGATTTTGTCGAATTCGCTCATTGAAAAATACCTCTTTCGTTTTTATGCTTTTATTATATCGGATTTAATGCGGCGTTTTTGGTGCATATAATTTTGCCGATGATAACTATTTTCTATTCGGGTTTTATCAATTTAAAAACAAAATATACTCTCAGCCAAACTTAAATATTCTTTCGGAACGTTATCCGTAAGCCACACCGCACCCGACTTGCAAAAAGCGAACCCGTCGCTGTACATCCTGGCGGAATCAATTTTAAACACAACGGGCTTTCCGTATCTTTTCCCGATCTGTGTCGCCACGAAAATATCTTCAGTCAAATGAACGTAATTTCGTTTTGATTTATCAAGTCCGCCATTCAAAATACTTTCGATATTCCGTTCTGCCGTGCCGTGATATAAAACAGACGGCGGACATAACGGTTTCAAATCCAAATCCACAACAAAAGAATGTCCGTAATTCGCGCGGATTTTAGTTTTGTCGGCATTAAAAGAAAACCTTCCTTTCTTATCGGACTCTACGATTTTTATCAGCGTTGCTTTATCGACATTTACTCTGCTCTCATCGAGTTTAAGCAGCAATTCGCAAATACAGGCATACCCGTTTTCGTCAAGAGATAAGCCGATACTTGCGGGGTTATGCCGCAAAACATAGCATAATTTTTTGCTTGATTTTACCGTTGACACGTTATCTCGCACTGTGCGTAGATATAAGCGAACCGCGCTCGTTATAACTATAAATCATATTTCCTTTTTTAATCGAAACCGAACTACCTGTATACCCGTGAAGTTCTCCGCTTTGAGTGAATAAAAGCCTGTTTCTTTCGCCGTAAACGTACACCGAATTACCCTTTTGAATTGCCGTAACTAT
>JAJWOJ010000297.1 GCA_021635425.1 Clostridiales bacterium
CGATGCGTACCATGCGCGAGCGTTCCAATGGTCTCGGGGGAGGCCGTGCGGGATACGGAATATATCCCGATTATAAGGATTATTATGCTTTGCACGTCTTTTATAACGACGCTCAGGCGAAGAAAGCGTGCGAGGAATATTTGGACGAGAAATTCGAAATCATAAACCTTTCGAAAATTCCCGTAAGGAAAAATCCGAGGATTACGGACGAACCGCTTATATGGCGGTATTTCGTCATGCCCGACCACAATCTTTTAAGAGACAGCCAGTTAGACGAGCGTGAATACGTCGCAAGGTGCGTTATAAAGATAAACAACGAATTAAACGGGGCGTACATTTTCTCGAGCGGGAAAAATATGGGTTGTTTTAAAGGGGTGGGCTATCCCGAAGATATAGGCGAATATTATAAACTCGACGAGTACGCGGGCTACAGCTGGACGGCTCACGGGAGATATCCTACGAACACTCCCGGTTGGTGGGGCGGCGCGCATCCCTTTTCGCTTCTCGATTTATCGGTCGTTCATAACGGCGAAATTTCCTCATACGACGCGAACAGGAGATTTATCGAAATGTTCGGTTATAAATGTACGCTTTTAACCGACACCGAAGTTATAGCTTACGCTCTCGATTTTCTCGTCCGCAAAAAAGGTCTTACTTATTCGGAAGCGGCGGCTGTTATTGCCGCGCCGTTCTGGAGTACGATAGAGCATATGCCGAAAGCGAGGGGTGAGACGTGCGATTATTTAAGAAAAGAATTTCCGAGCCTGTTGATGACGGGTCCGTTTTCGATTCTTGTCGGGTTCGAAGGCGGGATGATGGCGCTGAACGACAGGTTGAAATTGCGTTCTATGGTTGCGGCGAAAAACGGCGATACGACCTATTTTGCCAGCGAGGAGTGCGCTATCAGAAAAATGGACGTCAACGCGAAAGATTTATTCGCTCCGCGCGGCGGCGAGCCTGTAATCGTAACGCTTAAAAACAAATCGGGCGGATTGCCGATGGCGGATCTCAATTGTTTTGCGGAGGATGCGAGATGATGTATAATTATGCCGAATACGAAGTGAAAAGAGATTTAAGTTTATGCACTCTTTGCGGCGCATGCGTTAAACAGTGTTATAACGGAGTTCATTCTATTGTGTCCACGCCGCAAGGCAAAAGAATCGTTTCGGACGATACGAAGTGCGTAAATTGTCACAGATGCGTTTGTTTTTGTCCTTCGCGGGCGATTAAAATAGTGAAAAGCGACCTGTGTATCAGAAAAAACGACAACTGGAGCGGGGCGGCGGTTAAGGAAATATACAAACAAGCCGAAAGCGGCGGAGTATTGCTTTCGTCTATGGGTTGCCCGGACGAGTATCCCGTTTATTTCGATAAAATTCTGATAAACGCCTCTCAGGTTACCAATCCTTCGATAGACCCTCTTCGCGAGCCTATGGAAACAAAAGTTTCGCTCGGCAGACGAAACCATGATATTCGCCGCGACGAAAAAGGCAGAATTATCTGCGAAACTTCGCCGAGGCTCAATCTCGATATACCGATAATGTTTTCCGCAATGAGTTACGGTTCGATAAGCTACAACGCACACAAAAGCTTAGCGATGGCGGCAACAAAACTCGGAACGTGCTACAACACGGGCGAAGGCGGGCTTAACAAGGATTTTTTCAAGTATGGTAAAAATACGATTGTTCAGGTTGCTTCGGGCAGGTTCGGGGTATATAAAGAATATCTCGAAACAGGCGCGGCGATAGAGATAAAAATGGGTCAGGGCGCAAAGCCGGGTATCGGCGGTCATCTCCCGGGTGCGAAAATCACCGCGGACGTATCGAAAACGCGTATGATTCCCGAGGGTACGGACGCCGTTTCTCCCGCGCCGCATCACGATATTTATTCGATTGAGGATTTAAAGCAGCTTGTTTTCGCCCTCAAAGAGGCTACGGAATATAAAAAACCTATAATAGTCAAAGTTGCGGCGGTACATAATATTGCGGCTATCGCAAGCGGGATCGCCAGAAGCGGCGCGGATATCATAGCGATAGACGGTTTCCGCGGCGGAACGGGTGCGGCTCCCACGAGGATAAGAGATAACGTCGGTATTCCCGTCGAGCTTGCTCTGGCGGCGGTTGATTCAAGGCTCAGAGAAGAGGGGATAAGGGAAAACGTCTCTTTGGTTGTCGGCGGCTCCGTAAGGAACAGTGCGGACGTCGTTAAGGCAATCGCGCTCGGTGCGGACGCCGTTTATATCGCCACCTCCGCCCTTATCGCGCTCGGGTGTCACCTTTGCAGAAACTGTCAGTCCGGCAGATGTAATTGGGGTATCGCAACGCAGATTCCCGAGCTTGTCGAAAGGCTCGACCCGAAAGAGGGCGAAATGCGACTTGTAAATCTTTTAACGGCTTGGGAACATGAAATTAAAGAATTTATGGGCGGTATGGGAATAAATTCAATCGAGGCAATGAAAGGTAACAGGCTTATGCTTCGCGGCGTCGGGCTTAACGAGACGGAACTCCGTATTCTCGGCATAAAACATGCCGGCGAATGAGAGGTGTAAAATGAAAATAATAAATGCTACGGGGCTTGATTTTAAGGAGCTTAACGAAGAAATACGTAAAACCGACGAGGCGGAAATAATAGGTCTCGAAGGTCAGCGGTATATAGGATGCGGAACGGAAGGTAAAAAACTTTATCTTTGCGGTTTTTCGGGTAACGGACTTGGCTCTTTTATGAACGGCGGAGAAATAATCGTTTACGGCAACGCGCAGGATCAGATTTGCGATACCATGAACGACGGAATTGTTGTCGTTCACGGTTCGGCGGGCGATGCCGCGGGGTATGCCATGCGCGGCGGAGAAATATATATCGAGGGAAAGGTCGGTTATCGTGCGGGGATTCATATGAAAGAATACGGCGATAAAAAGCCTGTGATCGTTATCGGCGAAAATGCGGGCAGTTTTCTCGGCGAATATCAAGCAGGAGGGCTTATCGTTGTGTTGAATTTGAAAAACGCGTCTCCCGTCGGATTTTTTTGCGGAACGGGCATGCACGGCGGTAAAATATTTTTAAGGACTGAAGAAGAACCCGTAAATATTTCGCCCAAAGTAAACGTTTCAAAAGCCGATAAAAACGATTTGAAAGAAATTAAAAAATATATAACAAAGTTTGCGGAGTTATTTAAAAAGGATGTAAATTCCCTTTTAAATTCGACGTTTTACGTTCTCACTCCCGATTCGAATAATCCGTATAAAGAGCTTTATATACAAAATTAACACGCATCATTTTATCAGAAAACAGGGTATTGT
>JAJWOJ010000298.1 GCA_021635425.1 Clostridiales bacterium
TCGTAATCGTAATTTATAGCCGCCTTTAAAATTTCGTTTTCGGGATTATACGTCTGCAAAACGACTTTGCCTTTTTTGTTTGCCCTGCCGCTTCTTCCCGCAACCTGCGTAATAAGCTGGAAAGTTCTTTCTCCGCTTCTGTAATCGGAAAAATACAAGCTCATATCCGCGTCAAGGATGCCGACGAGCGTTACGGACGGAAAATCGTGTCCTTTTGCAACCATTTGCGTTCCGACAAGAAAATCAGCTTTATGTTCGGCGAACTCCTTTAAAATTTTAAAATGCCCGTCTTTGGTCTGAGTAGTGTCGTTATCCATGCGGATTATCTTTGCCGACGGAAAAAGATTCTCAAGTTCGGATACGATTTTTTGCGTACCCGCGCCGCTGTAGCTTAAATTTATCGAACCGCATTCCGGGCAGGCTTTAGGCATTTTATAAGTCGCACCGCAATAATGACACTTCAACAAATTGTAATCTTTATGATAATTTAAGGAAATATCGCAGTTTTCGCATTTTGCGACATATCCGCAGTCGCGGCAGATAACCTGCCTCGAATAACCTCTTCTGTTGTAAAACACAATGGCCTGATTTCCGTTTTTTAAACAATCTTCAAGCCCGTCTCTGAGATCTGCCGAAAAAATACTTGCGTTCCCGCGCCTGATTTCCTTGCGCATATCCGCAACTATAAACTCGGGAAGCTGTTTCCCGTTGATTCTCGTTTTCATTTCGGCAAGATTATATTCGCCGCTTAAAGCTTTGTCATAGCTCTCGATAGACGGCGTAGCGCTGCCTAAAACGACTTTTGCTCCCGTTTCCGCAGCTCTTTTTATCGCTATTTCCACCGTTTTATATCGCGGACTCGTCTCTGCATCGTAGCTCGAATCGTGTTCTTCGTCAACGATTATAATCCCTACGTTTTCAACAGGCGCAAAAATCGCGCTTCTCGCGCCTATTGCGATTTTCGATTCGCCCGTTTTGAGTTTTAACCACTCGTCGTATCTTTCGCCGGCAGAAAGCCCGCTGTGTAAAATAGACACGCTTCCTTCGAATCTTGCCCGCAACTGACCTAACATTTGCGGCGTGAGCGCGATTTCGGGGACAAGCATTATCGCCGTTCTGCCCTTTTTTAAAGTTTCGTTGATAAGGCGCAGATAAACTTCCGTTTTCCCGCTTCCCGTAACGCCGAAAAGCAGAGTTACGCGTTTTTCTGTGTTTAAAACGCTTTGAATCGCTCGCGATTGCTCCGACGTAAGTTGAACGTCTTTAGAAAAATTATTAAGCTCTTTATAAGGTATCCTTCCCGCTTTCTCCTGTGTTTCGACGAAATACCCTTTATCTTTCAGTGCCTTTATCGCCGCCGCGCCGAATTCGTAGTTCAGAATCGATTTCAGGCACGCTTTTTCCTTATACAGAAATTCGATAGCGTTCGCCTGAGCCGAGGAACCTTTTCTTAGCGACGATAACATTTCGTCTTTGGTATAACCGTCTGTTAAGCTCATGACGGAAACAAGCTTTTGCTTTACCCTTCCGCCGCGAAGTTCCGCGGGTATGAAAAGCCTTAACGCAACGGCGAACGGGACATGATAGGCGTTTTTTATATACTTTGCAAGCGAAAGGCACTCGTCGTTGATCGCGGGGAAATCGTCTAACGCTCTTACAACCGATTTAACTTTATCGGGCGGGAGGTCGGAATTTTCTTTAACGCCGATAACGAAGCCTTCTTTTTTCTGATATCCGAACGGAACTTCGACGCGATATCCCGTTTTAATCGCGTCGTCGTCAAGTTTATAATCGAAAACTCTGTCGGTTTCGCTGTGCGCGATATCGACGATTACTTCGGCAAACATCGGTCGTTTTCCTCCTTTTCGGGAATAATAAATTGCTTGATCGCAAAATAAAAATAGAACGGAACAGCCCGTTTTTACGAGCTATCCCGTTATACGATCAATATTTGGATACGGTAACTTTATCTTCGTATATTTCTTCAGCGGCTTCCGAAAGAGGCTTCTCTTTGCTGGGAAGTTCGGTAAGACCCTGATTGTGAGCATGGTCGATAAGCTGTCTTGCTCTCTTGCTTGCGATAACGCAGAGCGCGTATTTGGATCCTGTTTTCTGAGCCAATTCGTCTATAGGCGGATAATTTATCATTTTATATAAAACTCCTTTTGATTATTCTATATTTTGTACTTGCTCTCTGATCTTTTCGATTTCGTTTTTTAAAGCAAGCGCATATTTCGTTATTTCTATGTCGTTGGATTTCGAGCAGACGGTGTTCGCTTCGCGGTTGAATTCCTGCATCAGAAAATCAAGTTTTTTACCCGTATCGATATCTTCGCGGCAAATGTTTCTGAGCTGTGCTATATGACTTTTAAGCCTCGTAAGTTCTTCGTCGATATTCGTTCTGTCGGCAAAAATCGCAACTTCCTGCAACATTCTCGTTTGGTCATAATCTACCGAACCTAAAATTTCAGCCATACGTTCCTTGATTTTTGCTTCGT
Organism: Clostridiales bacterium; assembly: GCA_021635425.1. Taxonomy (GTDB): domain Bacteria; phylum Bacillota; class Clostridia; order Christensenellales; family Borkfalkiaceae; genus UBA10281. The sequence goes on from JAJWOJ010000298.1 coordinate 2,499, forward strand.
ATTCCGCCTTGATAAAGGGTGCGCGCTTCGATATTTCGCCGACAAGCCTTTCCACTTCGTCATTTCTCGATAAAATATCGTTTTTCAGCTTTTCGCCTTCGATTTTGCGCATTTTTACGAGATTGTCCAAAGCGGCGGATAAGGTACTTATAAGGATTTCTTCAATTTTTTCGGAGTCTTCGTCCGACACTTCTTCGTTGACGCAATCCGGCGCGCGAAGCAAGCTCATTACGGTTAAATCGTTTGTAAGCCCGTATTTTTCCGATAAGGTTTTTGCCGTTGAAACATACTCAGAACAAAGCCCTTCGTCAATGACGAGTTTCTTCGAACCCTCGCTCGTGTTTAAGTACGTGACGAAAAGTTCGATTCTTCCTCTCTTGATTTTCGATTGAATTGTTTTCCTTATCGCATCGTCAAGCCCTATAAATGCTCTCGGATACTTCGGAATGATATCCGAAAATCTGTTGTTGACGGTTTTTAACTCAACCGTTAACGTTATTCCGTTTTCAGCATATTCGGCTTTGCCGTAACCCGTCATGCTCTGCATAACACTTTCTCCGCGTAAATTTTAACACATTTTACGAAAAATATCAAGGATTTAGCAGTCCTTTGAATTCTTCTTCGTCTATTATTTTAATCCCGAGCGACTTTGCCTTTTCGAGTTTACTGCCCGCAGCCTCGCCCGCAACGACCAGCGTAGTGGTTTTGGTAACCGACGAAAGCACTTCGCCGCCGCGTTCTTCTATAAGTTTTGCCGCCTCGCCGCGCGTAAAATCGGTAAGCGAACCCGTAAGCAC
>JAJWOJ010000299.1 GCA_021635425.1 Clostridiales bacterium
TGATACCCGGTCGTCTTTTTATGACAACAAGGACATACGAAAGGAACAGGGTTAGAACTCGTCTCCAAAATTCAACCTCCTTTCCCCATGACACACAAAGAGTTGTATTTAACCCACTGCATTGATAGGGTTGGGAAATCCCATATCGCAGGAAGATTATCTTTTGTGCCTAAATATGAATAGTAACGGATAAGACGGGGCTCTCTTACTTTGCCACTATGCAGATTTCGTAAATATCGTCAAAGAAGATTTTCTCTTGTCCTATTATCAAATAATGATAAGGGAAATTGATGCACAGGACAAGACCTTCTTCTTCGTAGTAATGACCGCACGAATAAAATTCAACTTTAACGGTCGTTCCTTTGTTAATTTTACATAGAACGGAAGAAATCTCTTCTTGTCGTTCTTCGGAAAGTTCTTTACGTTCAATGCGAGAACGCTTTTCTATACGGCTTTGAATTTCTTCCGACAGACCTTTCAAAGCATCGAATGGAAGAAACTGTGCCGCTCTATTAACGTCATCAAATTTCTTCGCCGCCATTATGTCCTCCGATTAGTTTATTTCTCGTAATTTGTGTTGCGCCGTCCGCTAAATCGAAACCGCGTAACATTGCATTTTTACCGAACTTGTCTTTTATGGCAAGAACGGTATTTTCAAGCCTGCGTTCTCTTTCTATTGCCTCAAAGTCTGTAAAAAGGTCGTATCCTTCGGCAGATTCGTCGGCAAGCCCGCTGAAACTTATTCCTAAACGCCTTATCAGGTATCCGTTGACAGTATTTTCTTCATAAAGCCTGTTTACATATTCCTTGATGTGTGAATATAGGTTAGTTGCATTCGCCATTTTAATTGTCCCGCCGGTAGCAGGTATAACATCTTTTGAATATCCGACCATTATACCGACGTGGCTTGCGATAAGGTGTTCACGGAGCAATCGCTGACAACCATTTAATGCCATTTCTTGCAAGACGAGCAGGGCTTTATCGTAATCATAGTCACTGAAAAGAATTTGAGAGTTAGAAATAGATTTAGATTTGCTCTTATAACTCTTAATGTCCGTTATCGTGCAAGATTCTTTACCGTTTGCGTGATCTATTATAATTTTTGCGTTCTTACCAAATAGCCGATACATTAAATCTTCTGGTGCGTCGGCAATGCCTTTCATATCATAAATGCCGTATCTTGCAAGCCTTGTCGCAATGCCGTTTGCAATATTCCAAAAATCGGTTATCGGTCTATGATGCCATAGCGTTTCTTTGAATGTTTCTTCTGTTAATTCTCCGATATGGTCTTTGCAATGCTTTGCCGTAATATCGAGTGCGATTTTCGCGAGATAAAGATTTGAGCCTATTCCGCAAGTTGCCGGGATATGAGTTCTGACGGCTATTTCATTGATTAGTTTCTTTGCAAGTTCTTTTGCCGAAAGATGATAAATCGGCAAATAGTCAGTAACGTCAATGAATGCCTCGTCAATAGAGTATTGATGGATGTCGTCTTGTGAGAAATAGTCGAGGTAAATCTCAAAAATATCGGCACAATATTTTATGTATAAACTCATTCGCGGCATCGCGATTATGTAGTCCATATTTTGTGGGATTTCAAATAAACGACAACGATTTTTTACGCCCAATGCTTTCATCTTTGGAGATATTGCAAGGGTAATCGCACCTTTTCCACGAGATTCGTCCGCAACAACGAGATTTGTTTCAAACGGACTCAAATGACGTTCGGCACACTCAACCGATGCGTAGAACGATTTCATATCTATACAAACATAAGTCCGTTGTTTTTCCATACTCCTATTTTGCGTCCTTAAGTATTTTCACCGCAATGCCTTGAATGGCTACTTCATCAAAATACATATCTTTCATTTCGTCGTTTTCCGGATGTAAGCGAACTTTGTGACGCCTTCTATCAATATAATAACGTTTCAAAGTTGCCTCATTTTCAATAAGAGCAACGACAATTTGACCTTCTTCCGCCGTGTCCTGTTGACGAACAATAACTAAATCGCCGTCCTCGATACCTGCATTTATCATACTTTCGCCTTTCGCACGAAGAATAAAGAATTTTCCGCTACCCAAGAGTTCACGAGAAAACGTAACGAAACATTCTATATTTTCTTCCGCAAGAATAGGAGTTCCGCAGGCGACTTCACCGACGATAGGCAACCGATTATGACTGCAAAGAGAATTTACGATTTCCTTTGTTTGCAAGTCGCCGTATCTTCCGTTCTTTTCAAGGTCGCCACGCTTTATAAGCTCGTCCACATATCTATATGTTTGAGGAACGGATAAGCCGACTTCGTCCGCGATTTGTTGAAAAGTCGGATATGTGCCACTTTCAAAGTAGCAATCGTTTATCAACTTCAATATGTTATTGAGAGTTTGTTCGTTTTTGCTTCTCATAGGTGTCTCCTTTTTGTCTAAACGAGTTTCGTTTCTCATTTAGGTGTTTTTATTATATCCAAACATAACTTAAAAGTCAAGGGGATAAAGTGATAAAACGAAAAAATTTTAAGAATGATAAAAACTTCCAATTTGGGTGTTTGATTGTAGCATTATCCGCAAATTCCTTTTGTCTTTCGGGGGTATAGCCTAATCGCCTGCATCGACTGGTCAAGGCTCACAAAAAATAATCCGATTTCAAAGGTAACAACATCTTAACCTGAATACTATGACAACTATCTGTCATATTTCAAAGAAAAAAGAGAACTGTAACTATGCTATTTTTTGCTCGTCGCTCCGCTTTTTCCTTGACAAGTCGCTGCATTCGATTATTCTCGCCCCCTGTCGAAAGACAAAATGAAAAATACAAGGTGGTGATTCGGCACGAACCATTGTTCAACCCTTCGGATGCCATTGTCGGCATCTCGCCCGAGGGGTGTTTATCCATTGAAAGTGGAAAAAATGCCTTGAAAGTAGACTTCCAACCATTCACACTTTTTTCTCGAAGTGTGCTAACGTTGATTCAGAAGTTAGCGAGCGATATGCAAAACATACGCCGATTGACTTCAAATCTAAACAAGGAGGTTCAAGGCAAATGTTAAGGAGCATTAAAAAAGCATTCGATATAATCAAAGCCGAAGACGCTGAAACTGCCATCACCGTTCACACTATCCGAACTTGGTGTAAACAAGGCAAAATTAAGTGTCTGACTGCCGGCAACAAGGTTCTTGTTGATATGCAAAGCCTCTTAGATTATATCGCAATCAAAACAGACAATACGGAGGTATAAAATGGCATACTCAAAAATTACAACAAACAAA
>JAJWOJ010000300.1 GCA_021635425.1 Clostridiales bacterium
CCCGAAAAGAGCGAAGTGTTGGAAGAAAAATTCCTAACGCTTGAAAAGAGCGTGAACGAAAGAATCAAGGCGTTATTCGCTGTGAAAGGAGAAGAATAATGGCTTTGCAAGATAAAATCGGAAGAGAAGAAATTGTAGATAAGATTTGCGGTTTGGTCGGCTCGTTGAAAAAGGACAAGAACTTTTGCTTGGCAATCAACGGCGCGTGGGGAAGCGGAAAATCTTTTGTGTTGGGGTTGATTGAAGAGAAACTTTCCAAAAGGCAGGAGTACATCATTATCAAGTATGACGCTTGGGAAAACACGTTTTATTCCGATCCGCTTATCGCTATTTTAAGTTGCTTTCTCGATGGTTTGGAAGATAAACTTTCAAAGATGAAAGGTTATGGGAAAGTTGCTACTGATTTCGGAAAGAAAAAGGGAAAAGAAATTGTAGACAAACTAAGTGAGAGCGGTGGAAAAATCGGGTTTATCGCAAAGATAATTAAGGAAATTTTTGAAGTCATTCCAGACTTGAAAAACGTTTCGTTGGTGACTGACACAAAAAATAATCAATTGGAGATTTTCAAGAGTTACAAGTCACTATTAAATCAAATAAAAGGATTGTTGAACAAACTGACAGAAAAGGTCTTTGTTTCAAATGAGCAAACCAAACTTGTCATTCTCGTTGACGAAATAGATCGTTGCTTGCCTGATGAACAACTCAAAATTTTAGAGCGGCTTCATCATTTGTTTGACGTGAAGAACTGCGCCGTTATTGTAACGATGAATCAGACTTGCGTTGCCAAAACCGTCAAAACCATATACGGAATTGATGGCTATGAATATCTGCGTAAATTCTTTAACTTCACGTTCCGGCTTGATACTTCGGCGAACGAGTATCTGAAAAACTTGTTGGAGGAATACATCAAGAGCTTTGAAAAAATCCAAGTCCCGGCAAGCGACGTGGGGATTCCCGTAAAGTTGGCTTATCAATGCTTGCTTTACGGTAGTGAAAAAGCATTGGATAAGGCGGATAACAGAGAACTTACCCGTTACTTTGAATGTGTAACGAACGTATGCAATGACTTCGGTTGGCAGAAATTGAATCCGCACTATGTGTTCTTTGTGCTGTTGGCTTTATATATCCGAAAAATCATTTCGCCTACCTTCTTAAACGCGGATGAAATTGTTGCGAAGCAGAACAGCATTTCCGAAACATACAAAAACCTTTCCCCGGATGAAAGGCAATATGTAATGCCGTACTACGATTATTTGGAGGAATTTTTAGGAGTAGATAGAAGCAATCCGCCCGAAGAGTTCAGCCGTCTTTATCAATGGAACGGAAGTCAGATTGCCGAATTTTCGTGGACGTTTAACGAAACGGTATATTTTTCAATGGGGCAACAGTTCCCCTACAACGAAATGCGCAGATTTAACGGTCAACCTATGGTAAAACCGGAAGCCTGCAAAGAGTTGTGCAGACTTGTTATTTTATACGGCGGGGAGCAAGAAAAATGCGAGAGATGAAAGATAGCGGAATATCTTGGGTAGGAGAGATACCCAAAGAGTGGAGTGTAAACCGCGCAAAATACTGTTTTGTTAATACGAAAGAAATTGCAGGGTGTATGTCTGATCGGTATGAACGTTTAGCATTGACTATGAATGGCGTTATCAAAAGATCAAAAGACGATAGTAATGGATTACAACCTGAAAAATTTGAAACCTATCAAATTTTGCGCCCTGATGAGTTAGTGTTCAAACTTATTGATTTGCAGAATGTGTCTACAAGCCGAGTCGGATTATCCCCGTATTTAGGGCTTGTTTCACCCGCATATATTATTTTGAAAAGCAATAAGAGGGTATTGCCCGCATTTGCGGAGAAATACTTTCTTATGCTATGGAAAAATCAGATATTCAATGCGTTAGGAGATGCAGGTGTTAGAAGCAATCTTAATTCAAAAGATTTGCTTGAACTATCTATTCCTTTTCCGACATTTGACGAACAGCAACAAATTGCTGATTTTTTGGATAGAGAGTGCGGGAAGATTGATGGATTGAAAGCGGATATTCAGGCGCAGATTGATACGCTTGAACAATATAAGCGTTCCGTAATTACCGAAGCCGTTACCCACGGTCTGAATCCGTCTGCCCCGATGAAAGACAGCGGTATTCCGTGGGTGGGACAATTTCCAACTCATTGGACAAAGAAAAAGGGAAAGTATATTCTTCGTTATATGTCTAAACCCGTAAAGCAAGATGACGGTGTTATAACCTGTTTCAGAGATGGAGAGGTTACGCTTCGCAGTAATCGTCGAGAAGATGGTTTTACGATGGCTGACAAAGAAATTGGTTATCAAGGCGTTGATGTCGGAGATTTGGTTGTTCACGGAATGGACGGTTTTGCCGGTGCTATTGGCATCTCGGATTCAAGGGGCAAAGCGTCACCTGTGCTAAACGTCTTAAATACAAAGCAAAATAAAAAATACATAATGTATTATTTGAGAAGTATGGCGTATGGGGAAGTTTTTACGGCTTTATCGACGGGAATCAGAGTGCGTTCTTGCGATTTGAGGTGGAACAAACTTGCCGAATTGCTATATCCATTGCCGCCGATAGATGAGCAGAATAATATTGTAAGCTATATTGATAACCAAATCGCTCGAACAAACGAGATTATCGCAGATAAAAAATCTCAAATCGAAACGCTTGACGGCTACAAAAAATCGCTCATTTACGAATACGTTACGGGCAAAAAGGAGGTCGTATGAACAACATACTTTCCGAAAAAGAATATCAGCGGTTTATCATAGATAAACTCGTTGCTGAAAACGGCTACATAGAGCGGAAAAACGTGAAGTTCGACCGTAATTTTGCTATCGACCGTGAAATGCTGTTCAAGTTCCTTGACGATACTCAGCCCGAAGCGATGGCGCAGATTCGCAAGGTGTATAAAGACGTTACCGAAGATACGGTGGTAAACTTTATCAATACCGAAATCACGAAAGCGAAAAGCAGTTTGTTATCCGTCTTAAAACACGGCGTGGAAATCGCGGGTTATAAGTTAGACCTTATGTATACCAAGCCCGCAACGACTTTCAATAAAGACTTGCTTTTGAAATACAATAAAAACATCTTTTCCGTTATGGAAGAAGTGTGGGCGAGCGACACCGAAAGAATCGACCTTGTGATTTTCTTAAACGGCTTTGCGATAATGTCGTTTGAACTCAAATGCAATTTTGCGGGGCAGAGTTATCAGGACGCGATTT
>JAJWOJ010000301.1 GCA_021635425.1 Clostridiales bacterium
ACGGAAGTTGCGAAAGTCGTAAAAACCGAAGAAGAATTAGAATATATTATAAAAAAGGTAATGGAAAGAGATGAATAACTACGTTGTAATCGATATAGAAACGAGCGGAATCAACCCCGACAAAGACGAAATTATACGTTTATCGGCTTTGAGTATTGTTAACGGAAACGAAGCGGGAACGTTTTTTAAACTTGCAAAACCTATAAAACCATTAACAGAAGAAATTGAAATTTTGACAGGAATCACTAATGTTGATTTAAAAGAAAAATGCGGAATAAACGACTTATTGCCCGACTTTTTGAACTTTATCGGTGACAGCGTGCTTGTTGCGCACAATGTCGGTTTCGATATAAAATTCATAAACGCTACGCTTGAAAAGGCGAATATGCCTTCGATTAAAAACGAAACGGTCGATACTTTTTCGATTGCCCGAAACAAGTTGCTTCTTCAAAAGTATACGTTAAAACACGTTGCCGAATTTTTGGGGGTATGCGGGAATGTCGACGAGAAAATAATCTTTGCCGTATATGAAAAATTGAAAACCTTACCCGAAAGAATGCTTACGTCGAACGAAATGAGTTATCTCGAGGATTTACGGCAAAATTCTAACGAATGTGGTATATCGCAATATATACGAATAAGGCGTTCTCAGGCGTATTTTGACGAACTGAGAAAAGTTCCTTTTGAAGACATTGAAAGCCTTTGTGGCGAGGAACTTGAAACATTTAACATTTCGATGGCTTTGGATTGGGTGAAAATTCAAGGCGGCGACGGCAACGATCAGGAGAGAATGTCCGAAAAGTACGAAAAATACTTAAACGGTTTATCGAAAACCGACCGCGAGTACGTCCAAAGGGTAGCGCGTGTTCGTGGCGATGGCAGAAAACTCGGGAGATATTGAGTGCCGTTATGAATCTTAAAGAAGAAATTATAAGAAAACTGATTAAAGATAAAAACTTTGCCGACGAATTATGTAATTTTCCGGTGCGTGACGAAGATATGATGCAACTCGTTTGTCATGCGCCGATTTCGCTTTTTGAAAAGCAGTCGTTTTATCAGAGACTGCTTGAAGAAAAGAACGACGGTAGCGGAAATGTTGGCGATGGATTTTCTTATGAAAATTATCTGCGGATAGCAACAAAGGCAATAGACGATCTTAATCTTCCGAAAGACGGAACTTTTTTGCTTGTCGGGCATAGTTTTGACAACGGCTACGACGAACAATTCGAATGTGCGCCTTTCAGAAGTTACCGCGCGGTTCAAAAGTATCTGAACGAAACGTTTGACGAAGGCGGCGAAAAAAATATTTGGTATACGCTTGAAAAGTGGTTGCCCGAAAGCGAAGAAACGCTCGGACTTACTGAAGTGTGTGAGTTTGCGTTTATCGGTAAAGATCCTTGTTTTTATAAAAATCTGCGTTATTTTTACGATAAAAAATTCCGTAATAGAAACAGACGGCAACTTCTGCCGGAAAACGATTTTACCCTGTTTTCCTCCGGCAACAACCTTAATTTGCCTACGCCGTTTCGGGCGGGCGATATTCTTCATGTCGATTGCCGCCCGTTCGCGCCGAAAACGATCGTAACGGTTACGGATAATCGTTACGAGTTTGATTGTTGCAATCCGCAATGCGAATACACGGGCGAAAACGGAGAGAAAAAATGCGGAGCGTTGAAGCATAGCCATATTTATAAAGAAGATGTAATCGAGAGCGTTTCGCCGCTTTATAATCTCAAATGGGAGAAGAGATAAAATATGTCCGAAAAAAGTCTGTATAAAAAATTAGTCGATACCTGGTTCGACGCCGATAAAAGTCAGCAACGCGCGCGGGAAAATCAGTTTTATGAAAAGGCCAACAGCGAAAAAGTCGGAGTAAAACCGAAATCGAAAGCAAAGCCTAATCCCCGCGCAGACCATAGGCACGAATATGCGCCTGTCGTTATCTGGCGTCAGTATGTATGGTGCAACGAAATCGGCGGGAGCGTCGGCGAGCGCTGCCGAATCTGCGGAAAATCATACCGCGATTACCATTATAAAAGATACGAAGAGCCGCACATATATTACGGAGAAATGGAACATTTTTGGGAAGAAAACGACAAACTCACCCCGATAGATAAAAATACTTATCGCAAAACGATTTTTCTTGGCGGCTCACAAACGGTGAACGTATTGACGGTTGAAGTTAAGAATAAACTCGTGGATTTTATGAACCTCGGGCATAAATTCGTTATCGGCGATTGCAAGGGCGCGGATTTGGAAATACAAAAATTCCTTGCCGAAAACGGTTATAAAAACGTCGTCGTTTATTATAGCGGCGACCGTGCAAGGATAAATATAGGTGGTTGGGAAGAGAAAAATGTAGGTGCGAATAAATTCGATAAGGGCTACGAACTTTATAAAAGAAAAGACGAGCAAATGGCTGCCGACGCGGACGAGGGTTTTATGATTTTAAAAGGCGCGACTCGCGGTACGATTGCGAATATCGAACGGCTTATCGCACTAAACAAAGAGTGCGCCGTAGCCTACTCAGATAAAAGAGCAAGGGCAAAACGCCTTAATACGCCCGTTTACGACGTTCGTTCGTTTACTTCAGATAAAGACGTTGAATGGTTGAAAGAGTATTTTGGAAGATTGAAAAATGGATAAATTAAGGATTCTCGTTTGCGGCGGCAGGCATTTTAGCGATTACGCCTTGCTTGAAAAAACTATAAACGGCGTTATTGCCGAGAGCGGTCGTGAAGATATAGAAATCGTCAGCGGGCATTGTATCGGCGCGGATAGATTAGGCGAACTTTACGCCGAGAAGCATAACGCTCAAGTAAAAATATTCCCTGCCGAGTGGGAAAAGTACGGTAAACGCGCAGGACCTATGCGCAACAAGCAAATGGTAGATTATATAAGCTGTTTTGAGAATAAAATTGTAATTGCGTTTGTAAGCGCGAACACCAAAGGCACGCGAAATGCGATTGCGCTTGCAAAAAGAGCGAACATTCGCATAATCGAAAGGGAGTATATCGTTACAAACAAGCCTTAAAAAATTTTCGGGGAAATTGCAAAAACAGTCGAAATAAAAAATTAAATATGGTATAATTATATGGACTTAAAAATTACCTTATAAGTCTAATTTATTATAATTTTATAAAAGGAGAAAAATATGACAGTAAAAACAAAAATATATACAGATGCAAAAGAAGCCTTGAATGATTATAAGTATGATTCTTATGAAGATTT
>JAJWOJ010000302.1 GCA_021635425.1 Clostridiales bacterium
ATTTTCAAGAGATTTGCATCCGCTGAAAACGCCGCGATTTATATGCGTTATTCCGGCAGGAACAGTAAACAATTTACCGACAGCCTTATCGGTTGCGCACAATATATGCGTAAGCGTTTTATCGTATACGATTCCGTTTTTTACTACAAAATTATCGTTTTCGCTTTCGATTATTAAATTCTCGCATCCCGCAAACGGATTATAGCCTATTCTATCAACGTTTTTCGTGATTATGATTTTCTTCACACCTTTGCAATTCCAGAAAGAATTTCGGCTTATAAGCGAAACCGTTTCGGGAACACGAAAGCAGTCAATCTGACTACCGTTCAGACACCCGACAATCGTCGTTTTGAATTTGTTGTAAATTACGCCGTTTTCGATTACGTAATGCGGCGTATGACTTTCTAAGGATAAATGCTCGCATCCCGAAAAAGGATTATTTTCAAACCTTATTACCGACTCTGGAATAACGATTTTTCGCAGGTTATTGCAGGCGTAAAAACAATGTTTGCCGAGGCATGTCACACCATAGGGAACAATAAATTCAGTTTGCGGATTGGATATCGTATAATGTATCAGATTTGTTTTGTCTTTATCATATAAAACGCCGTTTTCAAGAATAAAATTCGGGCTTTCGTTCGTAATCTGAAGTTTCGGACATCCGGCAAACGGATTGTTGCCCATTATCCATACTTTTTTCGGAATATTTATTTTTTTTAAGTTTTTGCAGTAGTAAAAGCAATCGCCGCCAAGTCTTTCAAGCGATTCCGGCAAAATTACATCTTCTACTAATACGTTGTTCCAGAATGCGCTTGCGCCGATGGTTTTGATACCTTCCGGTACTTTTACCGTTTTTGATTTTCCTTTATATAAAATCAATTCGCTACCCTGTATTTCAAAGTCTGATGAGGCGGAAATATTGACAGTGTATTCATCCGAGCCGACTCCAAAATGAAATTCAAAACCGTAGGAATAATATTCGCCTTTATATTCAAGCAAACCGCTGACAAGGCGAGAAGTATAGAATACTTCGTAATCCGCAAAGTCTTGGTCTATAACGCCGCCATAATCGTCCCAAGCCTCGCAATAGATTCCTACATTCCCACTTTTAGTTTCCAAATAAATATCGAAAAAATCATCTATCGCTATCTGTTCCGGTAAATAACCTTGCGTCAGTAAACGGTCTACACATTCAAGCACGACAAAAGACTTGTGGCTATTTAGCTCAAATCTACGTCCGTTTTTAATTTTTTCGCCGAAATCGACGTAATGTTTTTCCGCGTAAATCGTAACTTTATAACCGTTATACGATTTTTCGTGTACATCGAGTTGGTTTTCAACGAATCTTAAAGCCCAATACAGAGCGGTATATTTCATATCTTTACTTATCATTCTCTGCCTTCGATTCTTTTCATGATAACTTCCACGACTTCTTCGGGAGAAAGGTTGCTCGTATCGATTACCATATACGGCATCTTATACTTCTCGCAAAAGTAAATCATTTTTTCGTATTTTTCTTTTGCGAGAGTTACCTTTTTTATATCGCTGTCGAGTTCGTCGCGGTGGCGTAACCGACTTAAAATCGCGTGTTCGTCGGCGTAAAGAATTACCGTTAAATCGGGAAAACCAAGTTTTTTAACAAGCAAATCATACCCTTCGTCGTTGTTTTCCGTCCCGCTCCAAGCATAATTAGACAAAAAATATCTATCCGTTACGATATTTTCCTTCTCGTGAGCGGTATGCAAGTAAATGTTTCCGAGCGCATAAAACCAAGCTGTAAACAATCTGTCGGGACTTGCGTTTACCTTATCTCTTATGCGAATATAATTATCGTAAGAGTCGCCATCGTCGAGTAATTCACACAAATTTTTATCGACGAATTTGTATCCAAGCCTTTTTGCCAATAATTTCGATGCAGTAGTTTTTCCTACGCCATCCATTCCTTCAATCGCTATATGTTGCAATTTTAGTTCTCCTTTCTTGTTTTTACTTCGTTTTTCTTTCCCTTGGTGAATCCGTCGAGTATTTCAAGGTAACCGCTCACTCTGCGTATTCTCGTAATATTTTTGCCTCCGCATACGGGACAAATATCGAAAACGCCGCTTGCTCCGCAATTATCGCAAACGTCTTTCGGAAAATTAAAACCGAGATAATGCACACCGCTTTTTATCGCGCATTCAACGTATTCACGAAGTCCTTCGTCGTTGCCGATAGGTGCCTCTTTCAATTCGACGTATGTTATACAACCGCCGTTGCATATTTCGTGAAAAGGGCCTTCCTTTTGAATTTTATCAAAAGCAATCAAGTCGCTGTCCACGTTGACATGAAAAGAGTTTGTATAAAACCCTTTTTCAAAAATACCGTGCTTATCGACAAACAGTTTTTTATCGTAATCGATAAATCGCCCCGAAATCAGTTCGCCGCTGGTTGCAAGAAGCGAGAAATTAAGATTATACTCGTCGCGCAATTTGTCGCAATATTCTCGCATATGTTTTACGAACGAAATCGCCGTTTTGTAAGCGCGTTTATCAGTATAAAACCTTTTCCCCGTCAAAACTTCTATTGCCTCCGATAAGCCTATAAAGCCGATTGAAAGCGTTCCGTTTTTGAACACTTCGGCACAATCGTCAAATTCTCTCAGCCACAAATTATGCTTTGTATTGATAGGAAAATCAGATAATTTACGACTACAAACTTTGTAATAACGGTCAAGCAAAATTTCTTTTGTGATAGCCGCTATGCGATTCCATTTCTCGATAAAAATCTCGATTTTCCTTTCATCGGCGGCATCGGAATATTCTTTTTCCGCTTCCAAAGCAAGGCGAGGCAAATTTATCGATATGTTAGAAATGTTCCCGCGACCGATAGAAGAGTTTTCTCCGAATCTGTTTGCAACGACGCGAGTTCTGCAACCCATAATTCCTATATTTTCGGGTTTTACGTCCTTATTCGGCGCACTGTCGCAAAGGAGATACGTCGGGATCATTTTCTTTGCCGTGCATAGTAACGATTTTACATACAAATCAAAATTTTGGTCGGTTTCGTGGCGATTTACTCCGCCGCAAACTTTGAATACGATATTCGGTTTATAAACGAGATCCCCGCTTTTTTCGAACTCGTCAAGCAGAATAAAACATATTTTTCTTGCGGCTTCCGTTTTTGCAAGTCCGATATTTAACGTAACGTAATAACTCGTTTGCCCCATACGGGTATGCGTTCCGTTACAC
>JAJWOJ010000303.1 GCA_021635425.1 Clostridiales bacterium
GTACTGGGATACGACGCTCATCAATACACGAATATCAATTACCCTTTTCCGTACGCGCCGCCCTATATACTTAAAGACAACCCTGCGGGCGTATATATCGCGAGTCTTTCGTTGCCGGAGCGAAAGGGCAGGTATTATCTGAATTTCGACGGTGCCGACAGTTGTTTATATCTGTATATAAACGACGTTTTCGTCGGATATTCCAGCGCGTCTCATTGCATCGCGGAATTTGACGTTACGGATTTTTTAAACGACGAAAACGAGATCCGCGTCGTTGTATTCAAGTGGTGTGCGGGCAGCTATCTTGAAGATCAGGATAAATTGCGCATGAGCGGACTCTTCCGCGACGTATACTTATTAAACCGCCCGGAAGGACATTTGTTCGACTATAAAATATCAACGGAGATTTCGCCTGACGGTAAGAGGGGCAAAATCGTGTTCGAAGGGGACAGGGTTTCATCTCTGTTACTGTGCCGCAAAGGCGCTGTGATTACAAGCGCGCAAGGAAAAAACGCTGAACTTGTCGTTGAAAATCCGGAACTTTGGAACGGAGAAAAGCCTGAATTGTACGAACTGACGATTTCTTGCGCGGGAGAATATATACTTGAACGGGTAGGTTTCCGCAAAATAGAAGTGAAAAAAAATACCGTTCTGCTGAATAAAAAACCTCTGAAATTCAAAGGTGTGAACCGACATTCCATGACGGTTAACGGATACGTCGAATCGGCGGAGGACGTGCTGAAAGACATTCGTCTGATGAAGACGCATAATATCAATGCGGTGCGCACAAGCCATTATCCGCCTCATCCGCTTTTTCCCGTTTTGTGCGACGTGTACGGAATTTATTTGATGGTGGAAGCGGACGTGGAAAGCCACGGTTCCGTAACGCAGAACATGGAAACGGAAAAATGGCTGTGCCTTGATTTGTGCCGGGATCCCGCATGGAAAGAGCAATTTGTATCCCGTGTGATGCGTATGTACGAACGGGATAAAAACCGCACTTCCGTTGTTTCGTGGTCTTTGGGAAACGAATCGGGATTCGGAGAAAATATCCTGACGGCGGGGGAAATCCTGAAAAAGAAAGATTCTTCGCGGCTGGTGCATTACGAGCGGACAACCGTGGGCGATGAAAAGATGATATTTTATCCGGAGACCGTTACCGATCTTTACAGCCGTATGTATCCCGATACGGATTGGATTAAGGAATTTCTGAAAAAGAAATTTCCCAAGCCTTTGGTACTGTGCGAATATACGCATGCCATGGGTAATAGCTGCGGCGACGTTGAATTGTATTGGAATCTGATTTACAAACATCGCAATCTTTGCGGCGGATTTGTTTGGGAGTGGTGCAGCCATTCCGTTATAGACGAAAAGGACGGGAAAAGAAGAGTGCGTTACGGCGGGGATTTCGGCGATTATCCGAACGACGGAAATTTTTGCGTGGACGGCCTCGTTTCCACCGACAGGCTTGTTAATCCCTCGCTTTACGAGGTGCGGGAGGCATACGCCCCCGTAGACGTTGCCGAAAAGAAAGGCGGATACGAGATATTTTCCCGCGACGCTTTTTTCGATTTCAGCGGAGCGGAGTGCGTCTTTTCCGTTGAAGTTAACGGCGAAAAAAAGTATTCCGAAGAGGTGGATCTGAGTCCTTTGGACAGGGGAGAACGCATTGTCTTTTCGCTTGCCGACGAATTTAGAACAACGGAGGGATACGCGTACGCCCGATTCGATTTCCGTGCGCGGTATCTGGGTGAAAGTTACGTCCTTGCGACGAGACAGTTCGTTTTGTCGGAAAAAGCAAGTTCGGTCAGACAAAAACGCTTTTGCCCGGAATTTCTGTTTAAGGGAGGAAGGGTTGAAGCGAAAGGCGAAAATTGGCGGTTTATATTGTCGGATAAAGGGCTGCCGCAAGAGTACGTCGTCAACGGGCGGAAGATCATCGACGGCGAGAGCCGAATCGTCGTTTGGCGAGCGCCTATCGATAACGACAGATATCGCGTAATATGGTGGAAACAGCAGCAACTGGATCGGGCGAATTTTTATCCTGTGTCCGTGCGGACGTATTCCGGGAAAATCGTCGTAAAAGGTAAGATCGTTTCCGACTACGTCAGTCCCGTGGCGGACGCGGCGATAGAATATCGTTTCACCGCTTCGGGCGAAGTGCACGTCCGCTTGCGCGCGGAACTCGGCGCGCGCGTCTGGTGGTTGCCGCGTTTTGGAATTTGTCTGCCCGTGTGTCCGCTGTTTGAAGAGCTGACTTATTTCGGGCGAGGACCCGGAGAGGCGTACTGCGATAGAAAAGCCGCCGCGCCGGTAGGGCTCTATCGCTGCCCGTGGGACGAGGCGTTTTATATGTACGATGTGCCGCAGGAAAGCGGATCGCATTGCGACAGCCGGTTCGTGTGTTTGGAAGGAGAAAATGTTTATCTTGGGGTGAGCACCGATACGGCGTTTTCCTTCACGGCTTCCCGTTGGCTGCCGGAAAAGTATACGCCCCACGCCTGCGATATGCCGGAAACGGGAAAGAAATATTTGTTTCTCGATTACCGCATGTCGGGAATCGGTTCTTCCTCCTGCGGTCCGGAATTGGCGGCGGAATATAGAATGACGGACAGAAAGATCGATTTTTCTTTCGTATTAAGGCCGGAAAAAGACGATATGTTTGAGCGGCATACGTTGGAAAAATAAGTTAAGAAAACAATTATTTCGGCAGAGGAATATGCGATGAAAAAGGGAATTCATTAAATCGAAACAGAACTATGGAAAGAAAAGATTTTGAAATAAAACTTGTCTCTTCCCTCGATAAAGTGTTTCCTAACGGCGAACCTGCGCTGCTGGAAAACGAGGGATCTTGCCTGAAAAACGAACGCTTTCATTTTCAGGTGTGTATCCGTTCGGAATACGCCTTGCGGCTGGATTGCAAGGTTTCGGCGGAAAGTTCGTTCGGCGATAAAGTATTCGTGCGAACGGTAGAGTGTATACCGGGCAGGTATACCAGACGTCCGGACGGCGACGACTGGGTGATCTTTCAGGAAAACAAAGCCGCTGCATATCCCGATCTGTTAATGCCGATTCACGAAAACGGCATACGGCTTTGTCCGCAACAATGGCAGTCTCTCTGGGTGACGGTAGACGGAGGAAGCGAAGCCTTGCCCGCGGGGAAATACCCTATCCGTATTACTGTGTCCGACGGGAATGGTCTTTTTCTTTCCGCGGTGTATACGCT
>JAJWOJ010000304.1 GCA_021635425.1 Clostridiales bacterium
TGCCTTCGATCCGCGAATTTACGAAACCGCTGTTTTCTATTCCGACGCATCAATTTTTGTTCAATGCAGGACAAATCAACCCGAAAGAATATATGGACGCGTTGCAGATAGAACCGAGCGAGTTCGAACTTATCCGATATCCCGAACGCGGAACGTGCTTGTACCGTTGCGGAAACGAGAGATACTTGCTCGAAGTGATCGCGCCCGAATATAAGGCGGAATTGTTCGGCAAAGGGGGCGGCAGATAATGGCTGTGCCTATCATACCGATACTGAAAAAGGTCGGCGCGGCGGTGCTGTCGAACAGGAAAGGCAGAAAAACGGTTCTTTATATCATACTCACCGTAACGATAATCGTAATGTTGCCCGCGATAGCGGTGATGGGTATTTTTTCTAACGACGTCAATATCGATACGAGCGAAATAGAAAGCATAATACAGGAAAGAGAAAAAATCGAAGCGGAACGGCACGTCGAGATAGAGCGGATAATGACGGAAGCGGGATATAGCGAAATAAAAATACGGGAAGCGCAGGCGATTTATTCGTTTGCGCTTTTTGATATTGCGGGCGACGATTTGGCGCAAAAACTTTCCGATTGCTTTTTGGCTGAAACGGACGAAGAACTCGTTGAAAAGATAAACACCGCGTTCGGAACAAATTTTGCGTATGAAGAAATCGTCGCCGTGTTAGAAAGCGTAAGGCAGGAATACGGATAGCGTGTTTTATCACTCACAAAGACGCTGCGTGTGAACGCGGCTTTTTTAATATAAAAAAAAAACCGAAAAGGAGAAACAAAATGGAAAACGAAAACAAAAACTTTGTAGCAGAGGAACAGAAAACCGCGGAAGCGCCACGCGAAATTGACGGCGTTACCGATTATCGCTCGTATGTGCGTGATACGGTTGAAAGACAAATCGCCAAATACGAAAAAACAAAACTCGAAACTTGTTCGCCGCAGGAAATATTCAACGACGCGTTTGAATGCAACGCGTATGTTATGATTGCGGAAGCACTTCTTGACGACAACGTTGAGGATGAGGTGTACGAAGCATTGGCTAACGAAGGCGACGATATTCTCGATAATTTATATTCTGAATACGTTGATACTCCCGACGCGAGCATCAGAAGCAACGAAGATACTCTTGCGTTCTTAAGAGAGTATTGTCAGTCTGAATATCCCGAAATTATGAACAGCCATTCAAACGATTTAACGATGTGAGACGATCGGGAGGAACGCAAGTGAAAAACAATGCCGTTTTACAGAGCAAAGAAACAGAATTAAAGGCAAAGTTATATGACGCCGTCGAACGTTGGTACGATTCGCTCGATAATCTCGCCCGAAAATTGCAGGACGATATTTCGGGCGAAAAACCGTTCGAACAGTCCGAGGGTGACAGAGTCGGGTTGACTTTTGTTTTGGATTATATGGACGACTTAAAGAATGAGATTAAGCAATTGCATGAGAATATTGAAACGAGTAAACCGACGGAGAAACTGAAATTAAACGCAATGATGTGGCGCAAACCGGAAACGCTGGAACCGCGGTCATATAAAGTGTCGGAAGTAATAGTGGTTTCCAATGCGGAATTCAGGAACGTTATGAAAGAACCGCTGAAAGACAGAGAATATCTATCGGGCAGGCACGGCGAAGACACTTGCGTTTTGCTCTTAAGTGAAACCGGCGACGACGGAATTCTTATTGATACGCAGGGGTATAACTACCCGAGATATTCGGCGTTTATACCGAAAGCGAAAGTAATCGCGAATGAATTTATACAACGGGTTACCGATGAACAGGGTTCGGATGACGACGAGAAAAACAAGGGGAAACGTAAACGCGGCGAAGAAATAAAGGACGAAGGAAGCGATGAAAAGCAGAAGGCTACGGATATACTCACGGCGGAAGATCTTGCGGAGCAGGCAGAATATGCGGCAAACGCGCCGAAATGCTGTTCGGAAAAAGAGCGAGCGTTAAATATGCTCGGAATGCTCGGCTCGAATATAGCCGACGAAGATATATATCACGACGAGAGTGAACACGATGAAAGAACGGAAAAGGGGCATTCGCCTGAACTGAATATGCAGTAAAAGTCGTTTCCTATTTGGTTGCAGGAATAAGCGAAGGGGTTGCGGTCGCGCCCCCTTCGCGGTTTACGGCGGACGGCAATGCCGACCGCATAAGGGATTTTGAGAAAAGAGGGCAATGGGTTGCAAAATTAGCCTATTTCAGAGAAAAGAGTCGAGTGTTGCAAAATACGGCGAAGTGAAAAGAAAAATCAAGGCGTTGCAGGGCGCAAAGGAGGGAAAACTATGTCCGAGCCGAAAGATAAAAGGAAATTCGCGCTGTGGGTGCGGGAAGAAACAATGGAGAAAGTAGAAAAATTATATCGCGCGGAAAATGTAAAAAGTCGCTCGGAATTTATAGAAAAAGCAATCAATTTTTATTGCGGCTATCTTACGGCGAACGACGGAAAAGAATATTTCCCGCAGGTAATCGTTTCTACCTTGCAAGGCACGCTCGGCGCATTTGAAAACCGCATGGCAAGCCTGTTGTTCAAAATGGCGGTTGAACTTTCAATGTCGCTTCACGTTACGGCGGCGAATAGCGAAATCGACGAAGAAACGCTTGTAAAACTTCGTGGACTTTGCGTGGACGAAGTAAAGCGTATTCGCGGAACGGTGTCGTTCGACGACGCGTATAAATTTCAGAAAGGGTAATGGCAAGGTTAATCGTAAAGTGGCGGTATATCAAGCCCGGCGCGCCAAAGCAAGGCGAGCATTACGTCGACTATATCGCAACGCGCGAAGGCGTGGAAATCGAGGGCGAAAAATGGAAAGACGAACCCGCCACGAAAGAACAGGAAAAGTTAGTTAATCGGCTTATAGATGACTTTCCCGATTGTAAAGATAGTTTCGAGTATCAGGATTATTTGTCGGCAAAGACGAAATATACGGCAACGACGTTTATTGATAAAGCGATAGAAGAAAACGTGGATCGGATAGGCAAGAAAGAAAACTATATCGGATATATAGCGATGCGTCCGCGCGTTGAGAAGTCGGGCGCGCACGGGCTGTTCTCTTATTTTGACGAACCAATAAAACTATCCAAAGTGGCGAAAGAAGTCGGCAACCACGACGGTGTAGTTTGGACGACAGTAATCTCGTTAAAACGCGAGGACGCAACGAAACTCGGCTATGATAATCTTCCGGCTTGGAAAACG
>JAJWOJ010000305.1 GCA_021635425.1 Clostridiales bacterium
AAGTTATTATAAGCGGGCATATGCCCGAACGGAGGAAAAATGGCGCACGATTATAATTCACAGGACATAAAGATTCTGGAAGGTCTCGAAGCCGTCAGGGTAAGACCCGGTATGTATATCGGTTCTACGGGACCTAAAGGGTTACACCATATTTTGTGGGAAATCGTCGATAACGCGATCGACGAAGCCGCGAATGGATTTGCGGATAAAGTAGAAGTCGTTCTTTATAAAGACGGAAGCGTTTCGGTTGAGGATAACGGAAGAGGTATTCCTACCGATATACATAAACAGGCGGGTGTTTCCGGCGTTCAGGTAGTTTTCACGCAACTTCATGCGGGCGGAAAATTCAACAACGAAAACTATAGCTTTTCGGGAGGTTTGCACGGGGTTGGCGCGTCCGTTACCAACGCGCTTTCGGAATGGCTCGAGGTTGAAGTTTACAACAAAGTGGTTTACAAAATGAGATTCCACAGCTACTTCGATAAAACCCGCAAAAAGATGATTTCGGGCGAACCCGAGGCTCCGCTTGAAAAGACGAAGATAAAGACGGACAAGCACGGAACTTTCGTTCGTTTCAAACCCGACAAAGAGGTTTTCGAAACGGTTGAGTTCAGCCTTGAAACTATCGCTAAAAGGCTTCGCGAACTTGCCTTTCTGAACAAGGGAATTACGATAAAACTTACCGATCTTCGCGACGATGAGAAGTTTTACAGCAAAACTTTCAAATACGACGGCGGTCTTATCGATTACGTCTTATATCTTAACGAAGGGAAAACCAAACTTTACGATCTTCCCGTTTACGCAAAGACGGAAAAAGACGGAATACTTATCGAATTTGCCATTCAGCATACCGACAGTTACACCGAAAGCGTTTTCTCGTTCGTCAATAATATTCCCACGCCCGAAGGCGGTACGCACGAAGTCGGCTTTAAGTCGGGCGTAACTAAAATTCTTAACGATTACGCAAAATCGAACAATCTCGTAAAGGAAAAAGACGTTGTGTTTACGGGCGAAGATTTCCGCGAAGGCATGACGGCTATTATTTCCGTAAAAATGAAGAACGTCGAATTCGAGGGGCAGACCAAGACGAAGCTCGGTAACCCCGAGGCGAAAGCGGCGGTCGAAGCGGCGACGATCGAAGAACTCGACGTACTTGTCAGAAACAAGAAAAACAAACCGATTTTCGACGCGATGATAAAAAAAGCCGTAGGCGCGGCAAAAGCGAGAAACGCGGCGAGACACGCAAAGGAAATCGCGAGAGCCAAAAACGGCGCGGATTCGGCTAAACTTATCGGTAAACTCGCTTCCTGTTCGAGTAGAAAAGCGGAATTCAACGAAGTTTTCATAGTCGAGGGCGATTCCGCAGGCGGAAGCGCGAAGCAGGGCAGAGATCGTCAGCATCAGGCAATTCTGCCTCTCAGAGGTAAGCCGCTCAACGCAGAAAAGAAGAGAATCGAAGAAGTTCTTAAAAACGAAGAAATAAGAACGATAATAAGCGCGCTCGGAACGGGTATCGGCAACGATTTCAATCTTGCAAATCTTAACTATCACAAAGTAATAATTCTTTCCGATGCGGATCAGGACGGCGCGCACATAAGAGCCATTTTGCTTACTTTCTTCTTCAGATACATGAAACCTCTCATTCAGGAAGGACACGTATACATCGGAATGCCTCCCTTATATAAAGTTTACAAAAAGGACGTCGTAGAATATGCTTACGACGACAGCGAACTTCAGAAAGCGATAAACAAAGTGGGCAGAGGTTATCAGCTTCAGAGATATAAAGGTCTCGGCGAAATGAATCCCGAGCAGCTTTGGGATACCACAATGGACCCGCAGAAGAGAGTTCTGATGCAGGTTACGATAGAAGACGCCGCAGAGGCGGAAAAACTTATTACGACGCTTATGGGCGACGATATAGACGGCAGAAAGGCGTATATAGCCGAACATGCCGATTTCAACAAAGAAGATACCTTTATGGATAAGGTTAACGTTTGATTTAAGGAGGAAAAAATAAATGTCTGAAAATAAAGACTCGATAATCACCAGCCCGCTCGAGGACGTCCTCCACAATTCGATGATTCCTTATGCGGAATACGTAATATTGGACAGAGCGCTTCCGAGAGTAGAAGACGGCTTAAAACCGGTGCAGAGAAGAATTTTATATTCTATGTACGATCTCGGAATCACTCCCGACAAAGGCTATAAAAAGAGCGCGAGAGTAGTCGGCGACTGTCTCGCCAAATACCACCCTCACGGCGACAGTTCGGTTTACGACGCAATGGTTCGTCTTGCTCAACCGTACAACATGAGAAACACTCTTGTCGACGGTCACGGCAACTTCGGTTCTATCGACGGCGACAGCGCGGCGGCAATGAGATATACCGAGGTCAGGCTTCAGCAGCTTGCCCTCGAGCTTCTGACAGATATAGATAAAGACACCGTAAACTGGTCGCTCAATTTCGACGATTCGTTAAAAGAGCCTGACACTCTTCCCGGAAGATTTCCGAATCTTCTTGTAAACGGCGCTACGGGTATAGCCGTAGGTCTTGCGACTAATATTCCGACACATAATCTCGCCGAGGTAATCGACGGCGTCGTGGCATATCTTAACGATCCGAAAATTTCCCTTGACGATATGATGAAGATCGTTAAAGGTCCCGATTTCCCGACAGGCGGTTATATCATAGCCGGTACCGAACTCAGAACGGCTTACGAGACGGGCAAGGGAAAAATCACGTTAAGAGCGAAAATCAATATCGAGGAAGGCGAAGGCAAGAAGAAAAACATCGTCATAACCGAACTTCCTTATCAGGTAAATAAAGCTCAGCTTCTGAAAAAAATCGCCGATTTGCAAGAAGAAAACAAAGACGCGCTTGCGGGAATCGCCGATATCGCGGACGAATCGGACAGATCGGGTATGAGAGCGGTAATCAGGGTAAAGAAGGACTATAATCCCCAGCAAATCCTCGATTTCCTTTTCAAATATACTCAGTTGCAGTGTACTTACGGCATAAACATGGTTGCGATAGCCGACGGAAAACCCAAGCTCATGGGGCTTCTGGATATTATAAAATACTACGTAGATTACCAGATAAATATCATTGTAAGAAGAACTAAATTCGACCTTAACAAGGCAAAAGAAAGAGCGCATATTTTGGAAGGTCTGATCATCGCCGTAAACAATATCGACGAGGTTATCAGAATAATCAAAA
>JAJWOJ010000306.1 GCA_021635425.1 Clostridiales bacterium
GTATCGTCGGGAGATTGACGAAATTGTGGAAGCGGTTGCTATGGTGGACGAGGACGTGTGCGCCGCCGATAGTGCGTTCAGGGCAGAACTTATGCGAAAAGAAGCCGCGCTGAAAAGCATTATGGGGAAATATTACGCCAAAAGAATGAAAGATGACGGCGTTTTCAAAGAGGAAATGACGAACGCTTCCGAATTTTTCGGACTGAAACATATCCGGACGATAGACCGGCTGGAATGGGATTATCGCAGGCGGCTCGGAAACATTGTTCTTAAAAAGGTGAAGTACATACAGGAGAACACTTATAAGTATAATCGGATGAAAAAGAGAAAAGCCAACGATAAGTTGATTAAACGCCATATCGCCGTGTCCGATAATAAAATCGGCAGGGAACTTTCTAACTTTTTCGGTTCGGTTTTCGATTTGTTTTTACCCGAAACGCAAGCCTATTCAAACCGTTTGCGGGAAATAGAGCGCGAAATGAAGGAAGAAAAAGAAAAGGAAGAGCGCGAAGCCGCGGCGAAGAACAATTATTATAACAGCAGATGAGGCTTGCCCTTCATTTTAGGGCAGACCTCGGAAAGGAGGGAAAATGATATTTAATTAAAACAAAAAAATAAAAGAAACGAACTTTTACTTTTGAGCCATTAAAAATTTTCTGTTTTTTCTTGCGAAAACAGCTTGACAAATATAGATTCGGATGCTATCGTATTGATACGATGAAAGAAAATCGGAGGCGGAACTTATGAACAAAGCAAAAGTAATGCGAAAAGCGGAAGCGGGCGAAGGCTTGACTGTGGCGGAAATCAAGGTTTATCAAAAGACTGTTAAACCCGAAAAGCACGTTTACGGCAAATACGGAACGCTTGCGAAACGATATCTGGAGGACAAAGGAATCGATTGGACGATTGCGAATCTTCCCGAATACCTGCACGGCGTAGATAAAGCCGCCGACGAAATGTATGAAACGATGTACGAAAAATTCTCGAAAGAAGAGCGTTTCAAAAGGTCGGCAGACTTTATGGAAAACCTGAAACGGGAAACGGAAATGCAACGGCTTATCGAAGAAGAAATCTTAAATGAAATCGTTTATGTAAGATAACGGAGGTATCAATATGAAAGCGTTAAAAGTAATTGGAACTATCGGCAGATTTGCGTTGGCAGGCGTACTGATTGCAGGGCATTTCGTAATGAACGTCATAGGTGCGTTGATTTGTGCCATCACTTCACAAGGCTAATGGAGGTTTGCTATGGAAAAGAAAGAAACAACGCCGCGCAGAGCGGCAAGAAGAAGTTACGAGGAGCGTAACAAGGACAAACGCAAGCAGGCGAGCGGCAATTTCGGAACGATGATACCGCGCGACTTGTTTGACGAAATCAATGCGTTTCTGAAAGAACGTAATATGACAAAAGTGGACTTTATCAGAACGGCATACGAAATAATGAAGTCCGAAAACAACGGAACACATAATTGATTGTGGCTTATCCAACCCGTGATATCGGGAATCAATAAGGAGATATTGTGTGATAGGAGAGACCGTGCTTTTCTTTCCGTTAAAAGCACGGCAGGGAAAATAATTAAGGCGCCGCTACGGAGAGTAGTCGGGAAAAATAATAAATAAAATGTAAATGCAGACAGAAATCCCGGGCGGTGCAACCTATACGAAAACACAAAAATTTTAAGGAGACTTGAACGAGCAGAAATTAAAACAATTAGAGAGAGAAGAAAAAGGCAAACAACAAAAATTTCTCGAAACGGGAGCGGAATTCGATTCTTCGCAGTTGAATACAGACGGATTCAATACCGTTATCGCTTTCAGAATGCTTGAAATCATGCGGAATAACGGATTGATTGACGAAAGCGAATATGCAAAGGTCGAGAAAAAGCGCGCCCGCTACAAGGGGAACGTGATAGACAAAAGAAAGACAAAAAAGGCGGTGATTCAATATGATTGAAAACGGTATGGTAATGCCGACAGACGTAAACTTCGACCGTAAAAGACAGCGGAAAGTTGTATTTTACGGAAGGGTAAGTACGGAACATGAAGCACAATTGGCCGCGCTGGAAAATCAGATACAGTGGTATGACGATATAGCGGCGAAAAATCCGAATTGGTACATTTTAAAAAAGTATATCGATGAAGAAATAATTTATGGGGAACAATATTAAAAATTTTAAGCAATCGGAGCAATTTTTTCACTGGAATTAAAACCGAATTTCGGTTTTGATATAATGCATGTCGGAAAAGAATAATACATCAATTTTTTAATTCCTAACTTTGATTGAATCATGTTTTAATACTTTGCTGTTTTTTGAATTCGCTCGGGGTTATGCCAATCATTTTTTTAAATCGGACGTTAAAATTCGGTATATCATTAAATCCGCAAGCAAATGCCACTTGGTTTATAGGCAGATCCTGTTTGAGCAAAATGCAGGCGTATTCGAGTCTGTATGACAGTAAAAAATGTACAGGGGTGAATCCTGTTTTCTTTTTATATATACGGATGAGGTAACGTTTATCGAAAGAACATTTTGCGGCGATATCATCCAAAGTAATCGGGTTTCTGAAATTTTCAATTATATAGTTTGTTACGATATTGCAAAGTTCGTCGTAAACGTTTTTTTCTGCGGCGTCGTTCGTAGAAATCTTTGAGGCAACTAAACATAACAGTTGATATCCGAGCGATAATATACGCAATTGGTTCAGAGTCGATTTGTTCTTTGATTCGTCCATCAACGATTCAAACGTTTTTACGATTTCTTCGTCAAAAATATTTCGTATAATCGGGGTTTCGTTTGTCAGACCGATAAACGAAAGGTATTCTTCGATTCCGCTCCCGTTGAAATGTATCCAGTAATAGTCGTATGGGTTGGTTGACTTTGCTTTATAATAATGTTCCTTCGCTTGCGGCAGAAGGAACAAATCGCCCTTTTTAACAGCATAAAGCGTTCCGTTAGTAAAAAAGAAACCCTCGCCCGATATAACATATTGCAGGCAATAGTCGTGGCGTTCGTTTTTTTGATAACTATAATATTGTTTCGGATTGTCCTTCATTAATCCGAATTTTGTAACGAATATTCCCGCAAATCTTATGCTTGAAATGTCCGCCATATAGGTATCGACGTCTATAATATGTTTTTTTTGCATATCCCCTTGTAC
>JAJWOJ010000307.1 GCA_021635425.1 Clostridiales bacterium
CCATTCAATAAGCTCCCATTCACTTCAATAACTTTCTACTTTCCGTTTCATTAAGCACTTTCATTTGCGAAATCGCTATTTGATTAAGCTTACGCAAGCGTTCGGGCTGCGATAAGCCGTCGGAAATTAATACGGCATTGATATTTTCCATATTAGAAAGGCAAGTTAACTCATTGATGGTGGCGTAGTCACGGATATTGCCTTTTTTGGCGGGATTATTATCGCGCCATTCTTTTGCTGTCATACCAAATAAGGCTACGTTTAACACGTCTGCCTCGTTTGCATACACAAAGCTTATTTGCGTAGGCGTAAGCTCGGCAGGAATGAGATTTTCCTTGATAGCGTCGGTATGAATACGATAGTTGATTTTTGCAAGCTCACGCTTTGCCGACCAACCGAGTTGCTTTTGTTCTTCATCCTTTAAGCGTTGAAATTCCTTGATGAAATAGAGTTTAAATTCAACCGATATCCAACTTGCGAATTCAAATGCAATATCTTTGTGAGCGTATGTACCGCCATAGCGTCCGGCTTTTGAAATAACACCGATAGCATTCGTTGCTTCTACCCATTTTTTAGGGGAAAGAATAAATGCGTTCAACCCCGCCTGCTTTCTAAACCCCTCGAATTCGACGGGATTAAAATTAGGATTGTTGAGCGTTTCCCATATTCCCAAAAATTCAATCGTATTACGGTTGCGCATCCAATTTCCGATAACGGCATCAGTTTCACTCGTTTTATATTTTGCAATATCCGTAATGCAGATATAATCGTTTTCGTCAATGCTTTGATATTTAACGTCTATTCCTTTAACAATCAACTCTTTCATTATTCCGCCTCCTGGATGATTTCCATAATATCGTCAAAAGAGCAATCCAAAGCAACGCAGATTTTCATAAGAGTTTCTGCGTTTACGTTCTCGCCCTTGTTTAGTTTATTAAGAGTATAACTACTTAGACCTGCCATTTGGACAAGGTCTTTTTTCTTAATATCCTTGTCAATTAAAAGTTTCCATAGCCTTTTGTAACTGATCGCCATATTAACGCTCCTTTTACAGCTTTTTCGATAGAACCATTATATCATATATCGCGAATAAAATCAATGAAAAATTGCAACTTCGCTTAATCTTATTGCGACTTTTCGAAAAGTTATCTATTCACTTGACTATTTTATAGTCGGCTCATGGATTTCCTTTTGATGATTTTTGTATGGTTTCAAGCAAAAGAGAAATAAAGACCTCTTGCTCGTCTTTGGGGATATTATCCCACAACGGAATATCGTTTATTTTGATTTCATATTCTGCGTTTTTCCGCATAGTATTCACCTCCTGCTATAATTTATCCGTCTAAATTTTATATTTAAATCTGTTTGAATAAGCGCATATTTCCTTTGCAGGCTCATTCGTCTACGCCAGATCGTCGTGCGGTTTACATTCAAAAGGCGTGTTACTTCAAGATAAGTAAGTCCTGCCATATAGGCACATAACGTTTCGTATTCAGCGGCGGTAAGTTTCATCTTCGCTATAAGCCCGTCAACGACCGTATAATCGTTTTTCTGCTCATTGTCGAGTGTTGATTCGAGTTCTGCCGTAATTCGTTCGTTAAGGCTTACAGTATTTGCTAAATGGCGTGTGTATTGCTTTTGCAAATAATTGTCGGCGCAACGATAACACGCACTTTTAATTGTAACAACCTTTCCGTATTTCGTAGTATAGTTGTCACCGAGTTTCTCGCCTATATGTTGGCAAAGAAACAGCGTTGCCTCTTGAGCAATGTCGAATGCGTTTGAGAACGGCGAATAATCGTCTTTTGAGCGGTTCATATCTCGCAATAGTCCTTTGTATAGATAATGCAAATCCTTTCCCGAACGGACTATTACTGTTTTAATACAGGTTAAAGCGATTACTTCACCCATTTTCTGTACGTTTTCTGCCGAGATAACCATATCGTTATCCAAAATGCCTTTGTTTACTTCATTCATTGTATTTTACCTCCGATTTACTTCGCCTTTCGGCAAAAACGGAAGTAGCACCGGGAAAAGATATATATTTTTGCTTTGTTATCGGGTACACGGAAGTCAACGAACCGGTAAAAATTTTTACGTTATAGTTGGTAATTTCAAAGTTTTCGGTAAAAATTTTTGCCGTTGACTTTCGCTTTTCACTGTGCTACAAACGCAGACGAAAGGCGATAAATCGGACGGCAAAACGGCATAGAAAAACCGAGCGTTTAGAACACTCGGTTAAAGGTTGAAATGTATTTATAGTTTGATTTTAAGTCCGAAATAATCTCTTATAAAGAATAAAACGAACTTTGACTTTTCATCAAGGTTCGTTTTATTCTTGTTTGGTGCACCACCAAAAAGCCTTGAAAACACTGAGTTTTCAAGGCTTTTTCTTTTTCGTTGTCACATGGTGGGCGTGGGAAGCACCACCTAAGTATCTAGTTCACTTCCAAAATGGTGATATGGCGGTGGACTTGTTATTTCTTTACATTGACAAACTTAATTTTGCTTTTGACCATTCTCGCCGTGAATTCGTGCGTTCATTTTCTTTATGCGTCTCTTCCAAAGCAGATATGCTTGTGTTATAAATCTTTAAGGAAAGGCAGGCAAAGAAAATGAAAGGCGTACGGTAATGAAATTGCAGAGCAAGGAAAATACCGTTCTGCCGCTGCTCAAAAAGCGTTTTGCCGATACGCAAAAATCCATTTATAATATGCTTGACGCTATTCAGCAAGGTATTTTAACCGTCTCTACAAAAGAACGGCTCGAAAGCCTTGAAAAGCAAAAAAGCGATCTTTCCGTTCAGATTATCAAAGAAGAAATGGAAAAGCCCACGCTTTCCCGTGAACAAATTATTTTTTGGTTTCATCGGTTCAGAAAGCTTAATACCAAAAAGCTTGACCACCGTCGCAGGCTGATTGACAGCTTTGTCAACGCGATTTTCCTTTATGATGACAGGATTACGTTCACATTCAATTACAAAGACGGAACTAAAACAATCAATTTCACCGAGCTTGAAAAATCGGGCTTGGGTTCGGATATTAATGCACTCGCTGCACCATAAAAGGGCTACAAAATAGATGTGGCCCGTGAAAACCCTGATTTTATCGGGGTTTTCACCGTTTATACGGCAAAATATCCGCGGACCGTTTTGAC
>JAJWOJ010000308.1 GCA_021635425.1 Clostridiales bacterium
ACTGGAATTTATTGCACCGTGTCTAAAATCAACTGGTTGAATCTTTTTGCAAACATTGGAGGAATATTGTGAGCAGCCTTATCCCATATCTCACACCGACAATTCGGATTGATCTCAGCCATTCGTTTGACGCTGTCTATTACTTCTTTTGGTTCTTTTCCTCCGGCCAACGCAATAATAGGAATTGGCACTTTGGCAAAGTTCGGTTCGCTTTCAAATGTTATGCCATTATTCACGGAATTACGAATAGTATCAATCTTAACATTCTGCATCTGATGAACAAATTTTTTTCTCGGCTCTCTGGGAAGTCCATTCATCATGCCTATGATATTACAAAGCCACTTTTTCTTGAATGAAGCAAATTGCTTTTCATTCATTTTCATAACTTCCGCTAATGAAGATTCCGTTTTGTTCAGCCACGGACTGACGATTATGGCAGAATAAAATAATTCCGGATATTCCGATACGAGCTTGAAAGCAAGTTGTGCACCCAATGAAAATCCCACCAGTAAAACTTTTTTGTTGAGGCTTCTTATCATGTTTACAAGTTCGGCACAACACGTATCCGTGTAAAAGATTCTGTCCGCTTCATCTCCAAATCCCATGATATGGGGTACGATAATGTGAAAAGAATTAGCGAGCAAATATTGCCTACCATAGCAATGCACAAAATTTGCTCCATGCAGCATCACTATAATGCTATTGTTTTCCTTCCCATATTCTTCAAGCTTCAATTTGTGTTTCCTCCGTCAAATTCCGATTTGTCATTCTGATTTAAGAATATTATACTACGACATTGTGACTGCTTTTATCTTGGTATTTTTACGCCGAAGAAGTCCTTTGCAAAAAATAATACGAACTCAGATTTGTTTTTAGGGTTCGTATTATTTGCATATGGTGGAGGTGAGGGGGGTTGAACCCCTGTCTTGAGTAAAAACCGAAAAGCCTTCTACATACTTAGTATACTCTTAATCTCTTGCAAAAACTGTCTGTATACCGACTATTTTTGCCGTATATTACTAAGTGCCGCCGTTATGCCGCAATCAAAACATAAAAGCCGTTCCCCGTCTTGAATGATGCCGCTTTGCAGCCGACGGGAATTCCGCAAAGCGACATCGCCGCGTTAATTAAGCAGCGAGTGCAAATTCGTTATTATTCGCATTTAAATTTGGTTTATCGTTTTAACGTAGCCGAGTCCTACGGTATGCTTATACTTTCCCTTTTTCGCCCAGTCGAATCCGGAACACCCCCGAGCGATAATATATATATTATTATATGATTTTTTTAATTTTTGTCAATTGTTTTTTGTCGGTTGAGGGCGAAAAGCAGAAAATATAAGTGTAATAAGTTGTAAGACAATATATTTAGCACTATCGAAAAGTAGCCGTTAATCGACTTATAGGCGGCTTTTTATGCTGTGATATATAAAAATACCGAGGCGATTCCGCGCCTCGGTGGTAGAAAATATAAAACTTAGTGAGAATTCTTTTTGTCTTTGAAAATCGGGTTTGAAGTAAGGCGGATTCCGAGTTTACGGTAAAACTTTTCGTCGTTGTGCGCTAAAAGCACGGTTGTGTGAACTTCGCAATCGCGGAGCTTGGGAAGCTGTTTTATCGCGAGCGCGGCGTTTTTGTCGTGTTCGGCGGAAGAGGAAAGCGCGATGAGCATTTCGTCGACGTGCAGCCTCGGATTTTTGCTTCCGAGATATTTTATCTTCAGATCCTGAATGGGAATTATCGAATTTTTCGAAATAAGGTCTACGCTGTCGTCAATACCCGCAAGGTATTTGAGCGCGTTTAAAATCATGCTGGACGAGCAGCCGAACAAATCGTTTGTTTTGCCCGTAATTATAGTTCCGTCGTCGAGTTCGATTGCCGCAACGGGACAGTCTCTTTCAAGTGAAATGCGGTTAGCCGTTTCGTAAACCTTTCTCTCGTTGACGTCTATGTTGTTGCCTTTCATGATAAGGGCGATTTTATCCGACTCGGAAGAATCGAGGTCGTTTCTTCTTTCCCTTGCCAAAGCATTGAAATATCTTCGTATGATTTCCTGTTTTGCGGCTTCCACGCAGACGGCATCGTCCGAAATGGCGTAGCCCGCCATGTTAACGCCCATATCCGTAGGGGATTTATAAGGGGATTTCCCCATAATTTGCTCGAAAATGGCGTTGAGAACGGGGAAAATCTCCACGTCGCGGTTGTAGTTTACGGCTTGCTTTCCGTAAGCCGCGAGGTGCCACGGGTCGATCATGTTCACGTCGTTAAGATCCGCGGTTGCGGCTTCGTAAGCGAGGTTGACCATATGGTTGAGCGGCAAATTCCAAATCGGGAAGGTTTCGTATTTCGCATAGCCGACCTTATGCCCGCGTTTGTGTTCCTGATAAAGTTGCGAAAGGCATGTCGCCATTTTGCCCGAACCGGGACCGGGTGCGGTTATGATTACGAGATCTCTCGAAGTTTCGATATAATCGTTCTTCCCGTAGCCCTCTTCGCTCACGATAAGCGGAATATTGTTCGGGTAGCCCTTTATGGGATAGTGCCGATAAGTTTTTATGCCGAGCGAAGCAAGCTTTGCCTCGAAAGCTTTAGCGGGTTCGTTTTCCTCGGTGAATTGCGCGAGAACGACGCTCCCGACAAACAAACCGTAACTTTTGAAAACTTCGATAAGGCGGAGAACGTCGAGATCGTAAGTTATGCCGAGATCGGCTCTCACTTTGTTTCTTTCGATGTCGTGGCTGTTGATGACGATAACGATTTCGGATCTGTCTTTAAGTTTACCGAGCATCTTAATCTTGTTGTCGGGTGCAAAGCCGGGAAGAACGCGCGAAGCGTGAAAATCGTCGAAGAGTTTTCCACCGAACTCTATATATAATTTCCCGCCGAATTCGTCGATTCTTTCAAGGATTTTTTCAGATTGCAAGGTAAGGTATTTTTCACTGTCGAAACCGATTTTTTTCATTGGTAATTGTTCTCCGTTATATTGTCAGCCGCCGCTGTACTAATGTTTATTATAACAAAATGACAGCCGAAAATCAATCAAATAAGCTCATCCGAAATGTTTTTTTAAGTTTTTTTTAAAAAAACTCGTAATTTCAATTTTCATTTCTGCCCGAATGTGTTACAATACAAATACAAAAATCATTCGGAGCTTATT
>JAJWOJ010000309.1 GCA_021635425.1 Clostridiales bacterium
TTTGCGACGAAATTTTCGAAGACGGATAATGGAAAGACAAAAGATATTTTTTACGAGCGATTTGCATTTCGGACATGAAAACGTTTTAAGGTTTGACAACAGACCGTTTGAAACAGTGGAAGAAATGGACGATGAACTTATAAAGCGTTGGAATGACAAGGTAGCCAAAGGAGATCTTGTCTACGTTTTAGGTGATTTGATATGGAAAACCGCAACAAATGAAGCGGTTCAGATTATAAAACGCTTGAACGGACAGATTGTTTTAATAAAGGGCAACCATGATCGGTTTTTACATAATGCGGCGGCAAAGAAAGCACTTGCAGGAATAAAAGATTATGACGATATTAGCGTTACGCTTGACGACGGCACGGTGCGTCGGTGTATTTTAAGCCATTATTTTATTCCGTTTTACAACGGACATAGATATAATGCTATTCATTTGCACGGGCATTCGCATTTTACGGCGGAGGCAACGGAAGAATTTCTTATCGCAAAAACATTAAACGAAAAGGGGTATGATTTACAGATTTATAACGTCGGTTGTATGTATTGGAATTATGCGCCGGTTACGTTAGACGAAATCCTGAAAACAAAAGAGCAGAGGATCGATAAGAAATGAGATATTATGTAATTTCTGACGTGCATAGTTTTTACAGTGAAACAATGCAGGCTTTGTCCGAGAAAGGTTTTTTTGAGGATAAATCTCCGCATAAATTGATTGTTTGCGGCGATTTGTTCGACAGGGGATCGGAATCGGTGAAAATGCAAAATTTTATCTGCGAGCTTCTAAAGAACGATGATGTTATTTTGGTGCGCGGAAATCACGAAGATTTAATTTTAGATTTGATTCGCGACGCAAAGCAGTTGTTCGGACACGGAATAGAGTATACGCACCACTGGAGTAACGGCACGGTTAAAACAGTTACCGATTTAACGGGAACGGATATTTTTACGGATGACTACAGGGATATTATAAACAAGTTATGCGCAACGCCGTATATAACGGAAATTATTCCGAAAATGCTAAACTATTACGAAACGAAGAAATATGTGTTCGTTCACGGATGGATACCTTGCAACAATCGTCACGGCTGGTCTGC
The DNA here is from genome assembly GCA_021635425.1 of Clostridiales bacterium. Classification (GTDB taxonomy): domain Bacteria; phylum Bacillota; class Clostridia; order Christensenellales; family Borkfalkiaceae; genus UBA10281. The sequence goes on from JAJWOJ010000309.1 coordinate 1,101, forward strand.
AAATTATTATTCGCCTATCGAAGATTGGCGAGAAGTGGGCGAGACGAGTTGGAAAGAAGCGCGGTGGATAAACGGGATGCTTGCATGTTCTTGCGGCGTGACGGAAAAGGATAAAACGATTGTCTGTGGACATTGGCATTGTTCGTGGGGACATTGTCGGCTTGAAGGAAAGTGCAGTGAGTTTGATAAGGACAGCGATTTTTCACCGTTTTATGCGGAAGGTATCATTGCAATTGACGGTTGCACCGCATATTCCGGTCGGGTAAATTGTATTGTTCTTGAAGATGAGAATATATAAAAGAGGTATAAAATGAGTTGGGATATTTCTATTACGGATAGGGTAACGGGTGAGGTGTTACATTCGGATTCTCCGCATATGATGCGCGGAGGGACGTTTATGGTTGGAGGGACTACGGAACTGTGGCTGAATATAACGTATAATTACAGTAAAATTTATCGTCGCGATTCCGTGTTCGGGAAAGACGGTATAGAAACTATTTTCGGGAAGACGGGACTTGAAAGCATACCGTTGCTTGAAAAAGCGATAAACGCGTTAGGCGACGATGTTTCAAAGAACTATTGGGAAGCAACGGAGGGTAATGCCAAAAGACCATTGGTGCAACTTTTGACAATGGCAAAAATGAGACCGGACGGAATTTGGAAAGACGAATGACGGTCGGTGTCGGCGAAAGATATTTTAAAGAGGTAAAAATGGACAAGCAGATAAAAATGTCAGCTTCGGAAGTCGATTTATATAAGTATATTTATCACTCGAACCGATTAAATCATAACGATATAGCTTTGACGGAAGAGAGTTTGAAGTCAGTGAATAAATTGCTCGGCGAAATAGAAAAAATCAAGCCGACTTATCCCGATAAACGTTGGGAGTTTTGGTTTTCTGTACCGAGAGGGACGTTGAAACAATACATAAAATTCAATAAATACTACGATTCCGAAGAGTGTTCCGAAGAGAAAATTCAAAAGGATATGGAGGCAGAATTCCCGAGAAAAAGGGTATGGTTCAAAATCGGCGTTATCAATGAAAACGGTTACGTTATGATTTTTCTTGACGACGCCGTGCTTGTACGCAGAAGTCCGGAGATGAAAGGGGAGTTCTTTCCGGATTCCCGGTTAGACAGAATACTTGAATTTTTAAGCCAAACTGTTGCTGATACCGTCGAAATGTTGAAACAAGGCGTGTATAACGATTATGTTAAAAATGGATTGCCTTACGAAAACAGAAAAGGGTTTATCAACCGCGCGCTCTATTGGAAACTTGTCCCGAAAAGCAAGAGGCACGATCGTGATGGGTTAAAGGAAAAAGAAATAGACAAACTTGTAGCGCATATCAAAGCCGGGAATGACCTATTTGCGACGAAGGCGGCGGGGCGATATGATATGAGAGGATGTCATCCGGAAAGTATTACGAAGTTTGCTCTTATTGCTATGCCGCTGCGGGTTATAATGAGTTGGATGGAAAGACGCCTAAGGAAATGTTCAAACGTTACGGCGACGATCGTGATGGCGGGATGAGTTTGCTTGACGAGAATTCGCAAGACGACTTCGATAAATGGTTTAAGTTAAGCACGCAGGAAAAATGGGAAATAGAAAACCCGTCGCACATGTGGGAAATATCTTGCGGGCATACGCATACGATGATTCATTTGTATTTGTTTTGGGACGACGGATATTGGTTTTATCTTTCCAGAGGAACGCATTGTCTGACGACGGAAGTCGTGCGTATGTATAACGCGATGAAAGATAAAGGCGTTCCCGTTCTTCTCGGACACGCCGGGCAAATAGCAGATAAACTGCTCGGAAACGATGATCTCGGCATTATTCCGAATAATGATATGGGGTGGCGTTATTGGTATGGCGGGTTCCCGAAAGACGACGTAATCAATTTCGTTCAATTAAGCGACGGTAGTGCGGAGGCGGTTATCAAAAACGCTACTTGGTTTGATATTGACGACGTAAAATTATCAGATAAATAACGTAAAAAGCGGCTACAAATTCGTAGTCGCTTGTATGC
>JAJWOJ010000310.1 GCA_021635425.1 Clostridiales bacterium
CGATTAACATTCTTGATAAAAAAATATACAACCGCATTGCGGCGGGAGAAGTTGTCGAACGTCCGTTTTCCGTAATAAAGGAACTTATAGAAAATGCTTTGGACGCCGGCGCGACGCAAATCGACGTTACGATAGAAAACGGCGGAAAAACGCTTATGCGCGTTGCCGATAACGGTTGCGGAATTTCTTCCGGGGATATGGTAAAGGCTTTTTTGCCTCATGCAACGAGCAAAATCAAAAACGTTGAGGATCTCGATAGAATTCTTACGCTCGGTTTCAGAGGCGAGGCTCTTGCGTCGATCGGGTCTGTGTCGAACGCGACCATTGTTTCGAAAACCATCGACGATAAAACGGGCAGCGTTATCGAGTGTAACGGCGGAGTTATCGGCGACGTCGAAGAGTATCCTGCAGATATCGGAACGATCGTCACCGTGGAAGATTTGTTTTTCAATACTCCCGCAAGAGCTAAATTTCTTAAACCCGATAAGAGTGAAGAAAGCGATATAACAAACATTCTGACAAGGATGATTTTGTCTCATCCCGAAGTCGCTTTTAAATACACGGCGGACGGAAAGGTGATTTTGCAGTCTTTCGGCGGAGGGCTTGACGAGGCGATTATCGAGATTTACGGTTTCGAAGCGATAAATAACTGCGTTAAAATCGAAACGGTAAAGAACGGAATGAAAGTAAGCGGATATTTAGGTTCCGCAAACTATACAAAACCGAACAGAACTTATCAGACGGTTATTTTAAACGGCAGATACGTCGTAAACAACACGATTCAGTCTGCAATTCACAATGCGTATGCAAGCTATCTGATGAAGCGTAAATATCCGTTTTACGTTCTTAAAATCGACATGTCGCCCGAAGCCGTAGACGTTAACGTTCACCCGAACAAAACCGACGTAAGATTTATCGACAATCAGGTCGTTTACGGAACTTTGACGTCGATCGTCTCTAAAGTTTTAGACGGATCTGCGGCGGCTCTCGAAATAATCGTTCCAGACGAAAACGCAAAAAGAGCTGCCGAAGCTCAGATGAATTTCATCGAAAGAGAAAATCGCGCCGATTTTCTTTCGGACGGCGAATCTTCCGAAAAAAATTCTGAAAAAACAGCAAGCGAACCTTCGATGAATCCCGAAGATTTCCGAAAGGAAGCGGACGAGCTTCATTGCGACAGACCTTTTGTCTCCGCGTTTAAAGGAACGGAAAAACTTTTCAATTCCAAAGATAATCCTCCTAAAATCGGAACGTATATCGATTTTTCGGGAAAACAACCTAACAGAACTTTGATTTTTTCGGACGAGGGCGAAGAAATAGGTCTGCCCGAACCCGACCCGAAATCGGGCAAGAGCATAGATGAAATTTTTGCCGAAAATAAAAAGTATATCGCGGAAATGGAGGCGAAAAAGGCAGAAGAAGAGAAGAAGAAAGCCGAGCAACAGGCTTTGGGGATTGATACGAGTTTCAGGGTCGTCGGGCAGGTTCTGACCACTTATCTTATTCTCGAACGGGAAGACGATATATTTTTTATCGACCAGCACGCCGCTCACGAACGGCTTTTATATAACAGATTTATCGAAGCGTATAAAGAAAATTCTATCGCTCAGCAGCCCATGCTTATTCCTTACGTGCTTCGCGTAAACGGCTCGGAATCGGAGTTTCTGCACGGCAGACTTGACGATTTGAGAAAATCGGGTTTCGATATTTCCGAAAACGACGTTAACTCTTTTTCCGTTTATACCGTACCTCTTTTATTGCAGGATATCGACCTGAAGGAATTTTTCGATGATTTTCTGTCCGATATCAACTTCAAAAAGGATACCGTACCCGAAATCATTCACGAAAAAATTGCCATGAAAGCATGCAAAGCGGCAATTAAGTCGGGGAAAACTTTAAGCGAAGACGAAATAGACGCGCTTTTAAAAGATATGAAATACGACACGACGTTGCGTTGTCCTCACGGCAGACCCGTAACCGCAAAAATCAGCCGCACGGAGATCGATAAGTGGTTCAAGAGAATTGTCTGACATGCGGCGCAAAAGATAAAGTTATTGTCGTTTGCGGCGCGACGGCTTCGGGGAAAACGTCCCTTGCCGTTAAAATCGCCCGTAAATTCGGCGGAGAAGTCGTGTCGGCGGATTCCGTTTCGATATATCGGGGGCTTGATATCGGCTCGGCTAAACCGTCGGAAGAGGAAAGACAAGGCGTTCCTCATTATATGATAGATATAGTCTCTCCCAAAGAAAATTTTTCCGTGGGAGACTATCGCGAGCGGGCTTTGCCTATTGTTCGGGATATCGTAAAAAGAGGTAAAATCCCCGTTATTTGCGGAGGAACCGGCTTTTATATCAATTCCGTTTTGTACAATATGAGTTATGGCAACGCAAAGGGCGATTCCGCAATCAGGCTGAAATACGAAAGGCTTGCCGAAGAGCAAGGTAAGGAAGCCGTTTATTCGGTTCTTAAAGAAAAAGATCCCGAAACGGCAGAAAGACTTCATCCTAACGACCTTGTCCGAGTTATAAGAGCGTTGGAGATTTTCGACGGAACGGGCGTTAAAAAATCGGACATAAAAGACGAGATGACTCCCAATTTTTCTTTTCTCGCGCTCATGCCCGACATGCCGAGAGAAGTGCTGTACGACAGGATAAATCGCAGAGTGGACGTTATGATCGAGCAAGGGCTTAAAGTCGAAGTCGAAGAGCTTATGGCTGAAGGCGTCACGCCCGCCGACCAGTGCATGCAAGGCATCGGATATAAGGAAACAATTGAAGCTCTTTTAAACGGCGAGGATATTCCTGCGGAAATCATAAAGATGAACACACGGCGTTACGCCAAGCGGCAAATTACTTTTTTCAAACGTCTCGAGGGGCTTCAAAAAATCGATACGACAAAAGACGCCTATCTTGAAAATGTTTATAAAATCGTAGATAATTTCTTAAATAATTAAAAGTTTTACGAATGACGAAATTTAAAAACCTCTGCGCGACCGCAGAGGTTTTTTAAAAAATTGAATTTTACATTTCACAATTTTGTTTCGTAGTATTCCGCGAGAAATTCTTTATCGTTGAATTCCGCATTTCGGGTG
>JAJWOJ010000311.1 GCA_021635425.1 Clostridiales bacterium
TACGAAAAAGGCGGTTTTTAACGCTTTACTCGTTAAAAACCGCCTGAATGGCTGGCAAGTGGTGATTGCGTTTGAACGCCTTTTATATTGTTTTTAGTGTTTTTAACGTCATCGAACGTCATTTTCTCTATATCTTTTTCGCCGCGAATATTAAAATACACAATCGTATCGTCGTCGCTGACAAATACCTGACTTACAAGATGATCGATAAGTTGTTTCTGATAATTCTTGTCGTTTACGTCGCCTTTCAATTTATTTTTTACAATTAAAACTCGTTAAGCAAAAAGCCCATATAAATGGGTATGGTTAGCATTTTTTCATTCCTACCAACATTGTAATCGCCGAGTTTTATTGCCCCTGCAACGTGGTATTTTTCAGGATTGGAAAGAATTGTTTTCGTGCTTTTTGTGTTTCCCGTGGTCGCCTTTACTTCGATTAAAGTTGCTCCGCCTTTATACCTTATTACGAAATCGATCTCAAGTCCCGAATCCTTGTGGTAATAATACAATTTTCTTCCCATTTTGGTAAAGATATCAGCCATAAGATTTTCAAAAATTGCCCCTTTGTAGCCGTATAAATTACCTTGAAGAATGTCAAATTGCGTACCGTCTTCCAGCATGCTTACAAGCAATCCGGAATCTTGCATATAAACCTTAAAGACGTCGTCAATAGCATTGCCGTCTAACGGAAGTTCGGGCAAATCCAAGTTATAGCAACGAGCAATAATGCCTGCATCTTCAATCCATTGTATACTTCCTTGAAATTTTGAAGCCGTACCGCCTTTTTTTACAATGGAATATTGAAACTTTTTATTCTTTTTACTAAGTTGTTTCGGGATGGATTGGAAACACTCTTTTATCAAAGATTTGTCTTTATCGTCGGCATATTTTACCATATCGTCTTCGTATGAACGGACAATGTCGCGTTGTAAAGCCAAGACGCTATTCATTTGTTTTGTCTTTACAAAAGTGTCCACCACCTCCGGCATACCGCCTACAACGGTGTATTGAAGAATCAATTGTCGCATCTTTTCGTGCAATGCTTCGGGAACGGGTTTTTCTTCGTTGAAATATTCTTTCAACTTATCGATTATCTGAGGCGTAATTCCATTTGCCCACAAAAATTCTTCAAAATCAAGCGGATGCATTTCTATTACCGTTTCCGAACCGACGGGAATGGATTTCGGTTGTTTCCCATATCCTTTTACACCGAGCAACGAACCCGTACCTATAACGTCGAACCTGCCGTCTTCTCTGAAAAATTTCAATGCCGTTCTTGCTTCGGGACAGTCCTGGATTTCATCAAGTATTATAACAGTTTCGCCCTGCTTAAAAACAGCGCTCGGACCGAGTAATGCAGACATCATCATTATAAGATTATCGATTTCAAGCGAACCGTCAAAAATAGAGATATACGACGGGTTTTTGAAAAAATTCAAATACACTTCGTATTTATAGTTTTTTTTCGCAAAATCACGAACAGAAAAGGTTTTTCCACATTGGCGACACCCCTTGATAATAAGCGGACTATGATTAGGTGTGTTCTTCCAATTTATCAATGCTTGTTCTATTTTTCTTTTCAGCATATTTCGACTCCTTTAATTTTTCACAGTTATTATACACCAAACCGCAAACTTTTTCAAGCGAGTTTATATGAAAATTAAATATTTTTTAATATGAGTTGTAGAAGAGAGTGACAATTTTTTAAAACGAGAATACCCGTACGGTTATAAACAACCGTGGTTTTCATAAATCGACATAACTTTTTTAAGAAACAATACTTTTATCGTAAAATTTAATAAATACGATTTCATTCAGCCGTTTGGTTTTTATTGTTGAAAACCGAGCGTTTTTTTGTTTTTTCAAAACTTTTTTAAGTCGCAGAAAAATTGCGAGTCTGATAAAGCCTAAAAAACTCAATACATATGAAAAAGTCCGATAATTCCAGTGAGATATGTGGAAATATCGGGCTTTATTTTTATACTAATGATTTTTATCGACAGTTAATAAATTTAATTTTATTTGGGAGCATTTAATAGCATTGATATATTACCAACGGGAGGAATATCTTCTTCGATAAATGATTTATATTTCAAGTTTTTAGTTAAGTCAAAGTTGTACGGAATAAATGCTAACCGCTTTTCATTATCCGAAAATTCGTTTTGCGTTTCTACAAATAAATAACAGAGATTTTTTGCAAAATATTGTTTATAATACAGGCATTCCATTTGCGTATCGCTAAAAAAATTATCGTAAACTGCGGAAGTTTTTACAAATTTGCAAATTTCGTTTGTTGCGAACTTATCTCTTATTTCGAGAACAGATAAAGGCACTCCGTCTGAATTTACAAAGTACCCGTTTGCAGACATATCGAGCATAATCCATTTGCCCAAAGCAAAATCGTATATTTCGACGACAACGTGATTATCGGTATCATATGGAGAGTAAGGCATTAGCCATACTCTACGGGCATAAATACCCAAAGCAAGGCAACACTCTTGCAAAATTTTTGATTTATTAAGACAATTTATCCCGTTATCGGGCTTATCAAGACAATACTCCAACAAATCCATTGCGTTACAATTGACGTCATTTTGAAAATCGCTTTTATGATTGATTCGCGGAGCGAAAAAAGACAAAAGATTTTTTGCTCTTTCAAAATCTTTGCCTCGTTTTGCAAGTTTTTCCAACTCGTATTTTTCTTTCAGCGTGTAAAACTGCGGACAATCAAAATTATAGTTGATTTTTCCGTTTATTCCACCTGCAAAATTACAATTATTAAATATGATACCTTTATAAATGTTCAATAATTCTTCCCAATACTCTTTTAATTCGATATTTGTCATAAATACTCCAAGAAAATTTTTTCATCAATATGATAGCAAAAATTACATTTATTTTCAAACGACACCATTGTGGATGAGTATGAGTGTTTTTTTGTTATGTATATTATAAATCAAACCTTATAATATTACCTCGACTATTCGATGCTTTTCATAAACTCGTCCATTATAACATTGTAATTTGAACTGAAAACGCCGTCAAAATTATAGTTAATGCAACAGTTTAGGACGTTATTAAACCCA
>JAJWOJ010000012.1 GCA_021635425.1 Clostridiales bacterium
CCGTATATCTGAGAGCGGCTTTCCGTACAAGAGGAGCGAAAAACAGAATTTATGCTTTCGACGCCGAAAGCGGAAACAAAAAGCTTGTCGTGCAGTCGGCGAGAAAGGTTTCGGGTGCGGCTCTTTGCGGCGGCGAGCTGTTTTATTCGGACGGAAGCAAAATAATGAAATATAACGGAACGGAATCCGTCGAAATCGCCGACACGCAGGAGCAGATTTCTTCCGTATCGGCAGGCGAAAATTTCGTTTCCGTAATAACGGACGTCAACAATATAATAAAATTCGACAAGCAGGGCGGCAACAAGACGAGCATAAAGCTCGGCGAAACGCTCAATCCCGGCTACGTTTTCTCGACGGGCGAAAATTTCGTTGCGAAAATAAACAACGGCGGCGTTGCGATTATCGATTCCGCGGCTATGAAAGTAACCCTTTCGATGAATGCCAAAGACAGCGCAAACCTCATTCTCTGGTCTGAAGACGGATTTGCCCTGAGAGATTTTTCCGACGTAAACAATACATATATAGTAAATTACAGCGTTGCGCAGGTGAAAGCGAAAAATACGTTTTCCGCGCTTAAAACGGCGGCAATAATTCTTGCTGTCGTCGCGGCGCTCGCAACGGCGTATTTCGGCTTCGGAATATCCGCGTCGGGCAGAGCGAAAATAAACGGTTCGCTCGTTGCGTTTTTTACCGCTCTAAGCAAGCATAAGCTCGTCTATATATCGATGATCATACCTTTTGCGTTGCTCATCGTGTTCTACTACATCCCCATAGTTTTTGGTTTCAGATTATCGTTTTACGATTATATTCCGCGTGTTCGCGACGTTTTTGTCGGGTTTAAATATTTCAAAGAAGTTTACGCTTCTTCCGAGTTCTGGCATTCGTCGCTCGTCATGTTCGTGTTCCTTATCGCCGACCTTTTAAAGGCGATAATTCCGCCGATTATTTTTGCGGAAGCGATATGCGCGGTGAAACAAGAGAAATTCTCGCTCGCGGTGAGAATATTGTTGTTCCTCCCCGGTGTCTTGCCGGGCGTTGCGACCACTCTCGTATGGAGCCAGGGCGTTTTCGGGGCGACGAACAACGGGCTTATAAACTCGATCGCGGGGATATTCGTTCCGGGTTTTGCGAAAAACTGGATAAACAGTGCGTCCACGGCGACGTCTATAGGCGCGCTCATCGCGTTCGGTTTCCCGTGGATAGGTTCTTATCTTATCTTCTACGGCGCGATTTCGGGCATCAACACTTCTTATTTCGAAGCGGCGAAGCTCGACGGGTGCAGCTGGATAAAACGTATAATTAAAATCGATTTGCCGCTCATCATGCCGCAAATCAAATATATTTTCGTAACGTCCTTTATAGCTTCGGTACAAAATTACACAAGCATATTCGTCATTTACGGAACGACGGGCGGCAACAAAGGCGAGATAAAAACTCCTGCGCTTTTAATGTACCGCGAAATCATAAACGCAAATTACGGCGTGGCGAGCGTAATGGGCGTAACGGTGTTCCTGTTTTTGAGCGTTGCAACGTTTATAAACTTCAGAATGCAATCGGATAATTCGTAAAGGAGGGTGAAAAAATGGATACAACTGCTAAAATCGGAGCAAAAATAAAAGTAAGAAAAACAGGTATAGACGGAGCGGTTGCGCAGACGATTCTCATTATTTTTCTCGTCGTAACGCTCGTGCTCTCTCTTATGCCGATATTCATCACCATGATAATGTCGGTTAAATCCCCGCAGGATATTCAGGCATATTCCATATGGACGTTTCCTAAATCGGGGTGGTATTTCAGCAACTATAAAAGCGCGTTCTCCGTTCTTTCGGCTCCGCTTTTAAACACCGTAATCATCGACCTTATCTCAACCGTAGCGGTTTTGTTTTTAAGCTGTTACATCGCGTTTTTGTTTGAAAGAAAGAATTTCGGCGGCAAAAAGGTTTTGTTTTATCTTTTCATCGCGCCGATGCTCGTTCCGGGCGTGGTTCTCCTTTCGCCGACGTACATCGTCGTTGCGAACTGGCTCAACCTCAACGAAAACTGGCTCGGGCTTATCATTCCGTACATCGCGGGCAACCAGATAGCTTCCGTCTTTCTTATGAGAACGTTCATGGGGCAGCAGCCGCAATCTCTTTACGAGGCGGCGCAGCTCGACGGAGCGAATACTTTCGATTCGTTCGTGTATATCTGTCTTCCGCTGACCTTCCCGATAATGATGATACAGGGAATCGCAATTTTCGCCGCTATGTATAACGACTATATGTGGCCCAACCTCCTGTTCATCAACGACCTTAAAAAGGGCGTGCTTATGCCGTATCTCCGTTCGGTTGTCGATAACTCGACGCAGGGCGTTCAGTATGCGATGTATCTCGTCGCGGGCATACCGCTTATAATCTCCACGGCAATAAGCGTCAAATTCTTCATCGGCGGCGACTTTGCAAGCGGTATGAAGCTTTAATCGCGAAGCTTTAAAAACGATATTTAAAATATACAAACAGGCAAAATCCGACTTTTTCTCATCTTCGGAAGAAGTCGGGAGATAAATAAAAATCATTTCTTCAAAGGAGGAAAAAAAATGAAGAAAATCTCTAAGACGTTACTTGCGATTATTCTCAGCTTCGTCATGCTTTTCGGCGTTATCGCCTGCGGCCCGACGAATAACGGCGGCAGTACGGGCGGCAATTCCGAAAAACCCGCTCCTTCCGAAAGCTCGAGTACAACCCCCGGCGGAAGCGAAAGCACTACCCCCGGCGACGACGACGGTCCCGTAACGATTACGGTTTACACCGCGGTTAACATCATCGAGCAGAAATCGCTCGAATCGGTTGCAAACGCATATATGGATTTGAAGGATGCGGAAGGTAAAAGCGTCACCGTTGACATCAACAACAAAACCGACCCCGAAGCATACATGCTGTCGGTAAGAAACATGGCGGGCGGAAACGTTACAAACCCGACCATCGTTCAGACCTCCATTATTCCCGAATATTACGGCACTAACAAAATCGTAGACCTCACTCCTTACATGGAAGAGGCAAACCCCTACATTCCGGGCAATACGGCATGGAAAGACGCGCTCGAAGCCGACGCTTACAGAACGAAGGTTTCCGGATCGAGCGAAACTATCCCCGGCGTAAGCTATTCGTCCAACTATCTCACCGTTTTCTATAACAAAAAAGCCGTTCTCGACGTTTTGGGGCAGAGCGAAGTCGTAGGAGCGGACGGAACGATCGACAACTCCAAAATTACCTGGAGCTGGCTCATTGATTCGTTGCAGAAGGCTAAGGCGTCCGGCAAGAACTTCAAAAATCCTCTCGGACTTTCCAGAAGCGAGCAGTCCTGCGGGGAGGGTTCGTTCAACATGCTTTCCCACCTCATCAACATGTATCTCGATCAGTATTTCCGTGATTTCATCGAAAAAGTACATTCGACTTCCGAAGATTACAGCTTCATCTCGATAGACGAAGACTGGACTTACGATCCCGCGGATCAGAGCATCGACTCGGTTGATAAATATTCTTTCAACCTCAACAAAGTAGTCGATTATTACTTCAATCAGACCGGTTACAATCCGACTTCCGAGCGTTATAAGGAAGTTATGCAGAACCTTTACGACCTTGTAAGTTATTCCGATCCCACGGCGGCATATCTCGATACGTTCCATCGTTTCAACGAAACGACTCTTAACTACGAGAAAAACGCCCATTACGCCGATCTTAAGCTTTTCTACGTCGAAGCGTTGGACTACGTAAGAACTTACAGAGACGCATTCAAAACCGAAATTCAGGGCAAACCCACTCAGTATCCCGACGCGGCTACCATTTCGAGCCAGCTCGGTTGGTTCCTGATGCCCGCTATGGAATCGAAGCTTCCGGGCGTTGCGAACAACGTAAGATCTTTCGGCGGTCCTCAGGAAAACATGGGCGTTCTTAACACCGGTAACACCAAGACCAACGAATACGCCATAGACTTCCTTAAATATCTCCTTTCCCCCGCAGGTCAGCAGGGTATATATGCGAATTACAGAAAGAGTAACGACGCGCCCATCGCTTTGGTTCAGCTCGTTAAAGGCGTGGAAATTCCCAAGGAAATCGATTACACCTACGTTAAGGCTTCGGGCGACTGCTCAACCTCTCCTTACCTTATTTTCGGTAAATGCTCGGGTATGACGGACGCAACCGTAGCGGAATCCAGCGAATACGTTTACAACAAAGTGGCAAGCGTTCTTTCAAACTATTTCCGTTCTGCGGAAAGAACCTGGAACGGCACGCAGCTTTTCGAAACGATCAAATCGGGTTTTGCAAGCTATGCGTCCAAAAACGGATTCATCTATAACGATCCCGCTCAGGTTTCCCAAAAGACCAACGGTCTTAAAAACTCTCCGTATAACACGGCGGCTTAACGTCAAGGAGTGAGCGAAATGAAAAAAAGAATTCCCGCTCTCGCGCTCGGGCTTAGCATTGCTCTCGCGGCTTCGGCATGCGGAACTACGTCCGGCGGAGACAGCGGAAATAAAGACAGCGGCAAAGAAAACCTCAAGATAACGGGAACGTACGAAGCTTCCGACGATCTTAAAAACGGCTTTTTAAGAACTGCGGGAGAGGACGATTTCGACCGTTCGTTCGAGCAGGTAAGCGATTATAACGACAACGTCGTCGGCGTTTTCTACTTCCTCTGGGCAAGCCAGGCGGGAGCTACGGCAAACATCGATTCTTACGAGAAGAACGGCGAAGTCGAAAAGACGTTGACGGGCGAAGAAGTTAATTACGGACCGAGCTTTACGTTCTGGGGCGAGCCGATGTACGGCTACTATCAGATCGAAGACGAATGGGTCGTCCGTAAACACGTCGAACTTTTCATCAACGCCGGTCTCGATTTCATCTGCTTCGACACGACGAACAACGATTATTACGCCCCCGCGGCAACGACTGTTTTAAAAGTGCTTTTAGAATATCAGAAACTCGGTTATAAAGTCCCCAAGGCGATGTTTATGACCAATTCCGATTCCACGGGCATGACCGAATCTATTTACCGCGCGTTTTATGCCCGCAAGAGATACGACCCGATCTGGTTCACCGGCAACGGCGACAAACCGTGGATAATCGCTTCTTACGGCGGCAACGACGAGGATATTTTAAACAGATTCTATTTTAAAGCCGCTCAGTGGCCTAACCGCACTTACGATTCCGATCGCTTCCCGTGGATTTCATGGAATTACCCGCAGGAAACGTTTAGGGATACAGCCAACGATTACACTATAATGAGCGTTTCGGCGTCTCAGCATACGGGTATAGGTAGCGGCAGCACCAACTTCTCCCTTTCCGGGCTTTTCGCTCCTCATAATTACGATTCCCTTTCGGAAAAGTTGAAAGATAAGGTTTCGGAAGAGCAAGCGTTGAAATATTATAACGCCAATCGCGGAAGAGGCTGGTCGAACAGAACGAAAACCAACACTTACGAAAACGCCGTTAAAAACACCAACTTCGAAGAGCAGTGGGAAACCGTCTGGAAAAACAAGGACGTAAACCTCGTGTTTATCACGGGTTGGAACGAATGGATGGCGCAAAAGCAGAGCAAAGACCCTGTTTTAGGCAGCTCTTACGGTTATTTCGTCGATACTTTCGATATGGAATTTTCGAGAGATATCGAAATGATGAACGGCGGCTACCTCGACAACTGCTTCATTCAGATGGTCAACAACGTAAGGAAGTTCAAAGGTTCGGGGCATACCGACAGAGTTTACGAAAGTTACGTCGATAAAGACATGCTCAGCCTTGAAAACTGGAAAGGCATAACCTCTTATGCCGACCTTACGGGCGACACCAAGCCCCGCGACCATCAGGGCGCAGGCTCGACTTATTACAAAAACGACACGGGCAGAAACGACATTAAAGAAGTCAGAATCGCCGCGGATAGCGACAACGTATGGTTTATGATCGCAACAAGCGGCAACGTTACCGAAAAGGCGGCGGCGGACACGAGATGGATGAATCTCTGGATAGGCGTCGAGGGAGCGGAAGGCGGCTGGAACAATCTTCAGTACGTCATAAATCGTTCGCTTGACGGCACGAAATCGAGCGTCGACAAAATTTCGGATAACTCTTTCGTTAAATCGGGCGAGGCGGAAACCTACGTTTCGGGTAACGTAATGATCGTTAAAGTTGCAAAATCAACGCTCGGCATAACCGAAAGCACTTTCGGGCTTCAGGTTAAAGTTACCGATAATCTTCAGAAGGATTTCGACGTGACCGACCTTTACACAAACGGCGATTGCGCGCCCTTAGGACGAATCAATTACAGTTGGTACGTCAAATAAATCGGGAGAAAATATGACGAACGCAAAAAAAAGTTTAATTTACAAAATAATATCGGTTTTAATGGTGATAGCCATGTTTATGATGACAGGTTGCGGCTCCGTAGAAGACGATTCTTCTTCGGGCGGCACGTCGGGCAGCGAATCGCAGACTTCTGCGGGCGGCAGTTCGGAAAAAGAATCCGAGAGCGAATCGGACAGCCAATCGACGAAGCCCGAGGGGTATAGCTACGGAGAGGACTGGCTCGACGTTTACGACGCGGAATACACCGAAAAGCTCCTTAAAATGGGCGAGCAGTATTTCACGGTTTCACAGCTTTCTTCCGCATTCGAAGGCGGCGAAGTGAAAGCCAAAGGCATGAAGAAAAAAAGCAAATACGTCGGTATTTTCTATTTCATGTGGCTCGGCGACGATATCGGCGGAATTTACGACATATCGAAATTGCAGGCTCAGTACGACCCTTACGACCTTGAAAATCCCCTCTGGTCGCTTCCGGGGTCTGCAAATTACAACGGGAAAATTTCTCCGCAGAATGCTTTCCATTATTTCGAAGAGCCGCTTTACGGCTATTATCGCTCCAACGATAAATGGGTTATAAGAAAGCATCTCGAGCTTTTAACGCTTGCGGGAATCGATTTCCTTTATCTCGATTTCACTAACGCCAACATGAACGGCGACAACGCGATAAATATCTATAAGAACGCGACTCTCGCGCTTATGGATACCATTCTCGAAATGCAGGCGGAAGGCTACGAAGTTCCGAAAATAGTTCCCATTTGCTGCAATCCTTACACGTCGGGCAACACTACCGAGCGCACGAAAATCACGACGAGGGTTATCGAGTGGGTTTACAACAACTATTACGCGGTTGATAACTTCAAATATAAATCCTGCTGGTTCACGGCGGATAAAACGAGAAACCCGTCCGGTAATCCTCTTCTTGTAACTTACAGTTTCGATAAGAAGTATCTTACAAACAAAGCCGTTGCGGACGCGTTCTGGATAAGAAACGTCGTGTGGCCGACGGCGGTTACGCCCGATTCTTACGCAAACGGATTCCCGTGGATGGATTATTCCTTCCCGCAGCAGAATTACGGCGGAATCATGAACGTTTCGGTTGCTCAGCATATCGACGGGGCATGGTCTTCCGAAGCATTCCTTGCGAGAAGCAGAAAGAACACCGCGCTTAAATATCGCGGCAGAGGAGCATTACCCTCTCAGATTTACGCTTATCAGTCGGACAGCGTGGAAGCGGCTCTCACCGCAACAAACTTTATTAGCGAATGGGAAAACGTCCATAACTACAGCGGAAGCGAAGAAGTGTGGATGGTAACCGTAACGGGCTGGAACGAATGGGTTGCGCAGAAGCTCAATCAGAACGGCAGATACGCAACTTTCGTCGATACTTTCAACATTGCTTTCTCGAGAGATATCGAGATGATGAGAGACGAGGGCGGATACGGAGACGTTTATTTCCTTAACCTTGTCGAAAACGTAAGAAAGTTCAAATACGAAAGCGACGGAAAGAGTTCGGCGGCGGCTATGTGGATGAGACAGACAGTCGATTATAAAAACGTTTCCGCATGGGACGACGTGAAAGCCAAGTATATCGACTTCACGGGCGACGCTAAAAACAGAAATTCAAAGAGCATCGCAAACAAATACACTTACACCGACAATACGGCGAGAAACGATATCGATTACGTCAAAATTGCAAACGACAGCAAATATCTTTACGTTCTCGTTGCCGCTAAAAACGACGTCACCGCTCACGAGCAGGGCGACAAAGGCTGGATGAATCTCTGGATTTCCGCAGGCGGCAAAAAGGGTTGGAGCGGTTACGATTTCGTTATAAACCGCAATCCGAACGGCTCTCTTACGTCGATAGAAAAACTCGGTACGGATGCGGACGGAAAAATCACGGCGACAACGCTTGATTTCGACGCCGATATTTACACCGAGGGCAAATACGTTGCTTATCGTATTCCGCTCGAAGCAATCGGCGCAACGAGCGCGAGCGAGATAGGGCTTAAAGTTTCGGATAATATCTTTGCGGGCGAAAGAACCGCCGCTAACGACGGCGTAGGCGTATATTCGTTCGGAGATTTATTCGCATTCTATTGCGGCGGCGATTGCGCGCCCGCAGGCAGACTTAACTATTCTTACAGAATGGGTTATTAAGTCATCAAGGCTTTAATTTTCTTTGCGGGGTTACCCGCAAAGAAAAAACAAAGATAAATAAAATATACCGGGAGGTAAAAAAACAATGATGAAAACAACAAAGTCAAAGTCCGTTTTTTCTGCGCTTTTTGCAGTAATTATGGCATTATGTCTCGTCGTCGGGCTTAACGCAGTGAAGCTTGACGCCAAGGCAGCAGACGAAACCCCCGCCGCAACCACGGCATGGCAAACAAACAGATCAAAGGCGCTTGTCGAACTTAACGGCTCGGGTCTTCAGTACAGCGGGCAGAGTGCAACCGTAATCAACAAAACTAACCTTTTAGACGTTCCCGGAAGAACGGTAACGTTCCAGTTTATGTCTTCGGGGCAAGAAGGCTGGGGTGCCTTTATCTTCCTTAACGGGCAGACGAACTGGACGGCGGCAAACTGGCCGGGTATCAATAAGGACTGCGACACGTTTCCTCACATTATCGTGCAGAACGGCGGAGGTCAGATTTTCGGTAATACAACGCCCAATTATTACAATGGCGGAAACGGATTAGGCGTTGTAGGGATGCCTGCGTCTATAGGAGATCAACTTCACACCGTTGAAATTCATGTCGGAACAGGCGAAGGCGGAGATATTTCCACAATGAAGATTGATGGAAACAAACTTGTTCAGGAAAACACTGAAGATACAAGTATTCTTAAATGGTTGAAAGCCGGTGATTTCACTGAAAACGGATGTTATTTTGCCTTCTCGTGCAATCAGTTCGGCGGTGGCGGCGGCGTTACGCTGTTCGGCGAATATAACGCTCCTTATGTTGATTATTCCACGGTTTCCGCAGCTCTTAACGGAACTGTAAATATTGCTACGACTGCTCCGGAAGATTTGTCGTTTATCGTTAAGAACGTTACCGGCGCAGCTAAACTTACCGTTAACGGAAACGATGTTACCGATCAAAAAACATACGCAATCGAGGAAGTTGAAGGCGGTAAAAAAGTAACGGTAAAATCGGCTTTCTGGAATACGTATTTTGAACAGTTATCTAAATATTCGACATTGACGCTTGTTTCTGAAAACGGAAAAGCTTCCGTATACACAACTGTTCAAAAAGAAGCTCCTCCGGCATGGAGAAGTGAAAATTATGCTGAATTTACCGAAATCAATGATGTTGTTTATACATTTGAGTACAGAGGAGAGGTAGCAACCGAAGCAATGGTTGTTAATACCGGTGTAAGTGCTATCGATTCCGAAGCTTTGACGGCAGGTACGGATTACACAATCGAACAAGACGGCGGTGTCTATACTTTCACTTTAAAGAAAGAGTATCTTGAAAAACAGATCGGCACATACCGCAGCCTTAAATTCCGCATTACTATCGGTGAAGATTCCTTGGAAGGTTCGCTTTACTGCAAATATGCGGAAGAAGGTTGGGTAGCAAGACAGGGCGTTGATTACGCAAACGCAGAAGATATCGTAACCGACGGACATTATATTTCCGCTCATCTCAATGCGTACAGCGCAAGCAGACTTTCTTCGAGAATTTACTATAACAAAGCGTTCGACGTAACGAAGCCTATCTCTCTCGAAGTCGAAGCGTTCGGCGACGGAACCGAATGGGCGCTCCTCGGCGTTATGGATTCCCTTAAGCTTATGGATTACTTCGCAGACGGAATCGCAAAAGACATGGAATTAACGGCTCTTTTCTTCGGAAACGGCAGAAAGGATATCCAGAAACTCGGCGGATTCGTTGCGACAGCTTCCACGAACGCGGAATACGAACACCTTCCCAAAATAAAGAATCTCGTTATCGAAATGTATTTCGGTAAAAACAGCGCAGAGGAAGGTTACTTCAAAGTAAACGGACAGAACATCGCAACCCCCGCTGCGTTACAGAAAGACTTTGCAAACGGCGTTGCTTATTTAGGTTTCTTCTTCAACCATAAGAATTCCGACTTTGATTTCAAGGCTAACAAAGATATAAACGGTATCGCCGTAACGGGTCCCGTTAAGGCGGCAGACGAAGCAAGCTTCACCGTAGATATCGCAAATCCTGCAAAAGACCTCGTTCTCGACGTTATCAACGCCGACGGAGCAAAAATCAAAGTTTCTTCCGATAAAGGAACGGTTGCGGCTGCCGAAGATATCTCTTATGCAGACGGAAAACTTACAATCAAAAAATCGTTCTTCAAGAAATTACCTTTCGCAAAACAGGGTCAGATCATCATCGAAGACGAAAACACTCACACGGGAACCGCAATCAACATGACTTACGTTTCCTCGCAGATGGAAAAAGCTCACGTTGCTTTTGCAACCAAGGGCGCGCTCGAAGACGCAAAGTTCAAACTCGGTCTTACTTCCGTTGAGGACGTTATGAAGGGCGACGAAATCCTTGCAAAAACGGAATGGAGCTATGCTGACGGAGTTCTTACCATAAAGAAAGCCAACATTGCAAACGAGCTCGGCGCAACCGAATTCATCGCTGTAGCGGACAGAAAACTTTATCCTCTTTACGTTTACGTCGACAGCTTCAAGGACGGATACGCTAAGGCGGGTAAAGGTACGGTTGAAAAGGGTAACGGAGCTTACATGCTCACGGGTGCAAGCTCGCTTACGTTCATGAACGTATACGATTTCGTTAAAGGCGTTACGATGAAAGTAGATTTCAAGTCTACCGCAGGATATTACACTAACGGACGTAACTACCAGGCAGGCGGTTATGCAAGATTCGATTTCTATGATCCGTACAGCCGTTACACCTTCACTTATATTCTTTTCACTAACTACGATAAGGATTCCGTAACCGCAAACGAAACCGCGCTTTATGAAACTTATTACGTTAACGATGCAAAGGGTAATGCAATCATTCTCGAATCTTCGAGGACTGTCAACGTCTCGAGATCCGAAAACGCAAACGCGCTCGGCGTTCACAACGTTAAGTTCGCGGTAGTAAACGGCAACCTTACCATAACCGTCGACAACGCAAGATCTACCACGATAACCGATTCGTTCGGAACGTTCAACTTCGAAGCAAGCGTTCTTAAGGTTGAAATTCCCGCTTCTGCGGAAAAGAACGAAATGAAAGTTGCCGTTAAGGAATACGCAGAAGGCGAAGCCGTTAACTTTGAAGCTATCGACCTTACCGAAAAAGAGCCCGAACAGCCCGGAGATTCCGGGAAGCCCGGAGATTCCGAGAAGCCCGGAGATTCCGAAAACCCGACTACGTCCGAAGGCGGATCCAAGAAGGGCGGATGCGGCGGCAGCGTTGCGGTAGGCGCGGTTATGCTTCCCGCACTCGCGGCGGCACTCTTCATCTTCAAAAAGAAAGAAGATAAAGAATAACAACAAACTTAAAAAGCGATAATTTCGTTTTAACAAAGCAAAGCGGCTTGCACCGAAAATTTCGGCGCAAGCCGCTTTTAAAATACGATAAAGACGGGATGAACAGGCGGAGTTTCAGGGTCTGTCGCAAAGTAAAACGGTTTTCTTTTCGATTTTATACAAGCAATCTTTGACTTTTTGCGGGGTAAATGTTATAATTATAAAAAACCGACAGCGACTTGTCGGAAAACCACAAAACGGGAGTAAACGGAAGATGAAAGTGATTTTTTTGGGAGACAGCATTACAGAGGGCGTGGGCGCGTCGAGGGAAGAGGCGAAATACGTAAATAAAGTGGCAGAAATCTGCGGAGTTGAGGTCAAAAATTTCGGGGTGTCGGGTACGCGTATCGCAAGGCAGACCGAGCCTTCCCAAAAGACTTTGCACGATTACGATTTTCAGATGAGAGCCGAAGTGATGAGTAAGGACGCGGACAAAGTGTTCGTCTTCGGCGGAACAAACGATTACGGTCACGGCGACGCGAAAATAGGCGAGGAGTCCGACGACACGCCTTACACCTTCCACGGCGCGTTGAACAGGCTTATAAAAAGGCTTACGGAACTTTACGGGAAAGACAAAATTTGTTTTATTCTGCCCCTCAGAAGATTCGAAGAAGAGGATTTATACGGGCAGGGGAACAGAAAAGAACCTACGCTCAACTTAAAAGGTTACGTCGATATTATAAGAGCAAAATGCGAAAAGGCGGGGATAGATTATATCGATTTATATAAAAACGGAATCCCTAAGCCTGTAACCGACAAGGGCGACGAATACACCGCAGACGGCTTGCACCCTAACGACAAAGGTCATTTGTTCATAGCCGAAAAAATTAAAAACTATCTCGGGCTTTAAAAGTAACCGCAATCGGCGAATATTTGCGGATTTTCGTTGACGGCAGAGCAATCCGACGGCAAAGCAATCGACAATATTTTCCCTTTAAAAGAGTTCTAAGCGGTAAAAATCCGTCATAAGATATACCAAAAGCAAAAACGAGGTATGTATATGAAAGACGGTATCGATTACGCAGAAATGCTCGGGCTTGAAGTGTCGTCATGCGACGTTACGATCAAGCCGAAAAAGAACAAAAAGAAAAAGGATATTATCGGCGACATTCTGAAAAAAGTCAATGCGCCGAAAGCTTCCGCAACTTCCGCTTGCGACGGCGGGGAAGTCGGGGCGATTCCCGAAAAAACCAATCGCGCCGAAAAAAAGAAAGGCAAATTCAGCTTCGACATCGTGTACGCCGAGGGGGTTGCGGCGTTTGTTTTAGTCGTTTCCATTCTTCTTACGAATATTTTTTGGGAAAACAGCGGCATAAACAGACTTTTCAAAAGGGCGTTCGGCGGAGCGGAAACTGCCGTTACGGATACGAGAGTAAACACGAATTTCAACGCAAAAGCACCGTCGGGCGAGCTTGAAGTCAAGCTTGAAAACGGCGTTATGGAATACAGCGGCAAAGGCTCGCTTTATCCCGTTTGCGACGGCAAAGTCGTTTCCGTCGTCGAGGAAGACGGCAAATACACCGTAACCGTAAAGCACAGCGACGTGTTCAAATCTGTGATTTCGGGCGTCGATTTCGTCTATGCCGATAAAGGCGACGAGGTTTTTAAGTACGTTCCCGTGTGTTTCGTAAACGACGGAACGGCAAAAGTTTATATGTATAATCAGGACGCGCTCATAACCGATTACGTCATCGAAGGCGGGTCTATCGTATGGGCAAACTGAAATTTAAAGTTCACCCGCTGTTTATAATTTTCGGAATATACTTTGCTTTTACGGGCAAAGTATTTTCTTTTATAAGTTACACTTTATGCGCGTGTATTCACGAACTCGGGCATTCGCTTGTAGCCGAAAAGTTGGGCTATAGGTTGAAAAACGTAACTTTAATGCCATACGGCGCGCTTGTTTCGGGCGATATGTCGGGCATGAGCTTAGCGGAAGAATGCCTTGTCGTTATCGCGGGGCCGCTCGTAAACTTTCTGCTCGGAATGCTCATTTTAGGCGTGTGGTGGGTATTTCCCGAAACTTACCCTTATCTGGAACTTGCCGCCGAAGCGAACTTCGCGCTCGCCGCCGTAAATCTGATCCCCGCCTTTCCTCTCGACGGCGGCAGACTGCTTCTGTGCGGACTTTCAAAGATAATGACGAGGAGCAGAGCGGTGAAAATCGCTAAAATGATCGGATATGTCTTTTCCGTTGCACTTATTGGCGTTTTTATCTATTCTTGCTTTTCATCCGTCAATTTTTCCGTCCTTATCTTCGCCGTATTTTTGTTTTTGGGAGCTCTGGATAAGTCTGCGGCGGATTCTTACGTTCGCATTTGCGACGAAATGTCCGTTTACAACATAAAAAAGGCAAAAGAGATAAAAGAACTCGCCATTCCCGAAACGCTCACGGTTAAGCAGACTTTTCGTCTGCTTACGGGCAATTGTCTGTACAGGCTGAACGTTTATTCTTCGGACGGAAAACTTAAAAAAATAATTCGTCCCGAGGAAGTCTTCGATTATCTCACGGGGAAAAACATTAACGATAAAATAGCGTAAAAAGGGGCGGCATTTGCTTTTTAAAAAAGCAAATGCCGCCCTATAAGTCGATTATCGTGCGTTTTTGCATTCAATCGGAAATTATTCGTATATCCCGACGCTTGTTTCGCCGTCTGTTTCGGCAAGCTTTACGACGATTTTTTCCTTTAACGATGAGGGGACGTTTTTGCCCACGAAATCGGCCCTTATCGGAAGTTCTCTGTGACCTCTGTCAACTAAAACCGCAAGTTTTATGCTGCTCGCTCTGCCTGCGGAAAACACCGCGTCGATAGCCGCTCTCGTAGTTCTGCCCGTAAACAAAACGTCGTCAACAAGTATAACGTCCTTTCC
Source organism: Clostridiales bacterium (assembly GCA_021635425.1). Lineage (GTDB taxonomy): Bacteria > Bacillota > Clostridia > Christensenellales > Borkfalkiaceae > UBA10281. Next base: position 14,731 of record JAJWOJ010000012.1, read on the forward strand.
TTCCACGTCCGATTTTTTAAGTGTGTCCGAAACCTCGATTTCCTTTTTGACGTCGTCGCGGTAGTGGGTAATGTCAAGCTCTAAAACGGGAACGCTTACGCCCGAGTTTTTGTTTAAGTTTTCGCTTATAATTTTCGCAAGCGGAACTCCGCGCGTTTTTATGCCTATAAGCACGGTGTTTTCGATATCGGGCGAACGCTCGATTATTTCATAAGAAAGTCTTGTCAAAGCCCTTTTAACGGCTATATCGTCAAAAAGCAGATTTTTGAGTTTCATTGTTTATTCCTTATTTTCCGTTTGCATGCGCCGTATTTACTTTTCCGCATGCCTGATTTTATGATTTTTGAATAACGGTGTAATTATAACACTCTTTTCTTTCCGTGTCAATCGTTAAAATCCCGTCTTTCGGAGATTTGGAGCTAAAACGGTTGGGTTTTCTCTCAAATAAGCCGATTTTCTACAAAATAGTGCATAAATTTTCTTGTCGGACAATATATAATATAGAAGTGCCGTCATTAAGCCCCGCCGACGAATTTCGGCGGCAGACCGCGCTTTATGGGGTGGATATTATGGCGAACGAAAACAAAACAGCTCTTTTAAGACCCGTCGGCGAAAATACGTCGGTAAATCCCGACGCGCGCGCCGTCGCGAGGATAAAGCGCGCTGACGGACGTGTTACGGTAAGCCTTTCCGTATGCGGTCTGATCCCGCGCGGAAACGGGGATTACTATTATTTTTTAGAGGGAAACGTTCCGCCGTTTTTTCGGATGTACGATTTGAGCTACGGCGAATTTTCGGTTCTTGACGAAGATAAAATCGGTGCGACGGCTATTGTCTTTGTAACCGAAAACGAGGCGTTTATCGACTTATACGGCACTTTTTCAAATAACGGAATGACAGAAAAGGAGGTGGCTGAATATGCGGAGACGTATTTTTTCGGCGATGAAATCGCGGCAGGAAAAGAGAGTTTTCACGGCGAGGCGGAAGATAAAGGATCGGGACGAGAAAGCTCATACGACGACGAAATAATTGCGGACGAAAATTATTACGAGTTTTCGGACGTGGATATAAAAAATCTGAGGGTGAAAGATGATAACGGCGAAAAGAATGAAGATGCTGGAATTTTCGGCGAAACGCGCGGCAGCCGTGCGGAAAAAGGCGACGAGCATAGCGGCGATGAAAATGAAAAGAGAGAGGGCGGTTTTTTCTTTGAAAAAGTCGGGGCGGACGTAAACGAAATTTTCAAATCCAACCCGCGCGAAGATGATCTGGAAAAAATGGTTTTCGCAAGCCGCTGGGCAAGGGTAACTTACACGGACGATAAATTTTACGTCGTCGGGGTGATTTACGACAACTCTTTGCCCGAATATATCTGTTACGGCGTGCCGGGAAATTACGGCGAAAAGCCCGAAAACTTCCGCGGGTTTTGTTCGTTTATCCCGTCAAGCCCGTTCAGGCTTAAAAGCGACGGCTACTGGGTTATGTTCCAGAATGCCGCAAACGGAAAACGGCTGTAAGCGGCGTAAAATTTATCCTTGAACAAAGCCCTTAAAACCTTGTGTTTTTTTGTTAAGTATGGTATAATTTCGCCATGGTAAAACTTTGGTTCAAAATTATGCAGGACAACAAAATAGTTAAGCAGACGACTATTTCTCACGACGAAAAGTTCACGTATGCGGATTTCGGCGAATACATATCCGAGGGTTGTTACGCTTTGGATGCGGCAACCCCGCTTATTATCCGTCATCACATAATGAACTTCGCCAAGTATAATCACGTCAATTTTCTTCCGTCCGATTTCGTCGAACACGTAGACTTCGATAAGCTGGTAGTCGAAAATCTCGATAGATAACGACAACTTTCAAAAATAAAACCCCCTCGTTTTTTCTTTAAACAAAAAACGAGGGGGTTTAATCTTATATTTTGTTGTAAAAAAATAAAGTCAACGATTTTTCAGGTCGTTGATAAGTTGCTGAATATGGACTATTTCTTCTGTCTTAAGATCGGAAACGTTGAGGTTGTAGCTTTCGTCTCTGCCAAGGAGATAATCGGTGCTTACGCAAAAATAATCTGCGATTTTAACAAGCATTTCAACAGACGGAGCCACGTTGTCGTTTTCCCAGTTGCTCACGCATTGTTTCGTAAGCCCCAAAGCTTTTGCGAGTTCCACTTGCGTCATATGTCTTGCTTGCCGTAATTCTTTAATTCTGTCGTTTAACATAAAATCTCTCCGCTTGTAAACTATTTCTATACTATTGTATAAATTTTACTTGACATTTACAAAATACTTGAGTATACTAATAATTGACTTGAGTCAAAAGATAAATAATATTGTAGTTTGATTATTATTGACTAAATATAAAC
>JAJWOJ010000312.1 GCA_021635425.1 Clostridiales bacterium
TCCTTACGTTCAAAACATCTTTCAAAAAGCAGGAAAAGATTTTCACCGACGAAAATTAATCACCTTCCCCCAAACCGCAAAAACAAAAGACCGACGTTTTATCGTTTTTCTCTATACAAAAAAATGGTTCCGCGATATCACGGAACCATTTGTTAATCGGCTATCAGCTCTATCAATGCTTGTTGTTTTTCGGGATTGAGTTTCCGGAAAGAAGAAATCATTTTCTTTTCCCTTTCTGTTAATATATCAATTTGTTCATCGTCCAAAAAGAATTGAGATAAAGTTATTCCGAATGCTTCGCAAATGCGTTGTAACATTTCGAGTTTTGGTGGCGTTTGACGAGAATATAAAGTGGCAAGCGAAGATTGCGAAATATCTGCCGCTTGTGCCAACTTATAGTCTGTCCAACCACGTTCCCATTGCAATTTTCTTATTTTATCTATAACGTTCATTTGCACCTCTTGTAATAGTTTACTACGCTTTTACGACATATATACTTCGCAAATACATTGACTGTATATCGTAAATGCGATATACTAATTGCAATATATAATGGGTGGTTTTCAAAAATGAGTGCGCCATTGCACAATTCACAAATAAAATCAAAAAAGCGGGTTGCCGAGCACGGCGAAGTGTTTACTGCCGAGCGTGAAGTCAAGGCGATGTGCGATTTGGTCGCGCAAGAATGCGACCGAATAGACAGTCGATTTTTAGAGCCTGCATGCGGTGACGGCAACTTTTTGGCTGAAATATTGACGCGCAAACTTACCACTGTAAAAAAACTGTATAAATCAAACCCATATGACTTTGAAAGATATTCCGTGTTTGCAATAACAAGCCTTTACGGCGTGGATATTATGCAAGATAACGTTGCAGAATGTCGCGCACGGCTTTTCAAATTGTGGGATAAAGAATATAAATCTGCTTGCAAAAAGGCGGTAAGTGATGAAACGCGCGAAGCCGTGAAATATATCCTTTCCAAAAATATTTTATGCGGCAACGCTTTGACGCTTATGTGCGTGGATGAAAATCAAAACGACCTTGATACGCCGATTATTTTCCCCGAATGGAGTCTTATGCTCGGCACAAAGTTAAAACGTCGTGATTTCCGTCTTGACGTGATGCCCAAAGCCAACGACAAGCCCAAAAGCGAGCAACTATCCCTTCTCGACATTCCCGAAGACATACGGAAATATTTGTCTATAAACCCCACAACAAAAGAATATATGGCAGAGCCGATATGCGAATATCCGCCCGTGCATTACAGGAAGGTGCAAGAAAATGGCTGAAACCTTTTTTGACAAAATCTACAAAAACAAGACTTTGCACACACCCGACGTTTTGTCGTGTCTTGCGAATTTATCTAACGACGAAGTTTTTACCCCACCCGACGTTGTAAATCAAATGCTCGATTTGTTGCCGCAGGAATTGTTTTCCGATCCAAACACTACGTTTTTAGATCCGGCTTGCAAAACGGGAGTTTTCCTTAGAGAAATTGCCAAACGTTTGCTTGTAGGGTTGCAAGACAAAATCCCTAACTTGCAAGAACGTATCGACCATATCTTCCACAAGCAACTTTATGGCATTGCGATCACGGAACTCACAAGTCTGTTATCCCGTCGTAGCCTGTATTGCTCCAAATATCCAAACGGCGAATACTCGATTTCACATTTCGACACCGCCGAAGGCAATATACGATTTCGCAGAGTGAATCACATTTGGGCAAATGGAAAATGCAAATATTGCGGTGCGTCAGAAACACAATGGAAACGAGAAGAAGGCAAAGAAACTCACGCATACGAATTTATACACACAGAAAATCCGGAGAAAATTATTAATATGAAATTCGACGTAATTATATCCAACCCGCCTTATCAATTATCAGACGGCGGCGGCACAGGTTCGAGTGCAAAACCTATTTATCAATTATTTGTAGACCAAGCAAAAAAATTAAAACCTCGTTATCTCTCTATGGTAATACCTTCGCGTTGGTTTTCTGGGGGCAAAGGTCTAGATGAATTCCGCAATACTATGCTCTCAGATAAGCATATTCGATTTTTAGTTGATTATTTTAATGCAGAAGAATGCTTTCCTGGTGTTGATATTTCTGGCGGTGTATGTTTCTTCTTATGGGATAGAGATAATGAAGGCGATTGTACTATTACATCGCATGGACTACAAAAGACAACAACCATGACACGTCCGTTGTTGGAAAAGAATGCCGACAGTTTTGTTCGTTTCAATGATGCTATAAACATTTTACGTAAAGTTCGCAAATTTAATGAGCCTTCTTTTGAAAAAATAGTTAGCTCACGCAAACCATTTGGGATAGAAGCAACCGATAAGATTTATAGCAAAAGCACTACTAATTCCATTCCCGTATATGCTTTCCCCGAAAACGGACATATATTGCAACAGAGCATTCGGCAAAACAAGGGATGGCTTAATCAATATAAAGTGTTTATTTCTAAAGCATATGGTGAACGCGGATCTTTTCCCTATTTTGTTATAGGTAAACCTTTTATTGGAGAAAAATGCTCATGTTGTACTGAAACCTACCTTGTAATTGGCGCAAATAACGATAGGAAAATTGTAGAAAACACAAAAAGTTATATCATGACAAAATTCTTTCGTTTCTTCGTTCTTCTTAAAAAGAATACTCAAAATGCAGCAAGAAATGTATATTCTTTTGTCCCTATGCAAGATTTTTCAAAGCCGTGGACAGACGAAGAATTGTATAAAAAATACAACTTGTCGCAAGAAGAAATCGATTTCATCGAATCGATGATTAAACCTATGGAGTAAGTATATATGAACGAAAACCCAATCAAAGAAGAAAATTACTCCGATTATAAAAAACGCGTTGAAGAATTACAAGGCATGATTGTTTCCGCATATTTTGATTATTATTATTTAATCAATATTAGCGAGCGTCAAAAAGAATATAAAGGAACAAGTTTAGGAAACTTTTCAATGAAACAACCAACAATGTTTTTTAACAAAATCATTTCAGTAATTCAAAAAGAGTTGTTATTGATTGTTTGGAATCTCGAAGATAATAATTCTAA
>JAJWOJ010000313.1 GCA_021635425.1 Clostridiales bacterium
ATGTATCATTGTATAAACACATTGCAAAAATCCTTTTAAATCTTCGATAAAAATATTAAGAAAACCATTGCAAAATTTTTGTGGGTGTGTTATAATATCGTTACGTGGCGACTAATCTGTATTTGTCGAGCAGTCGATAGATTGTCGTCCGTTTGTATTTATAGGGCGTTCCCGTTGCACAAAAATTAAGCCGGGACGTATGTCGGTAACTGAAATAATGCAAATTCCGTCGATATGCCGACGTTTCCTCGCACGGGGTATCTGTCGGTCGGCAAAAGGGCGGTCTGGAAACACGCCGCAAGGTCGGGGTTTGTATTATTTTACGGACGGTAAAAGGAGTAAGGATAAAATGAAACAAGAAAAATTTAACGACGATTTTATAGAGTCGATATGTCGCAAATTCGGCGTGGAGGGGGAATATAAATATTTCGAAACGCTTGTAAACGGGCATATAAACTCTTCTTTCAAGGTGTATTTTTTCCGTAACGGAGAAATCAAGGATTATTGCCTTCAGCGCGTGAATTCTTACGTTTTCAAAAAGCCGGTGGAGGTTATGGACAATATATCCACCGTGACGGAATACATAAGAGAGAAAATCAAGTCTACGGGCATAACCGCAAAGAGGCTCGTTCTGCATTTTCAGACTGCGGAGGACGGAAAATATTACCTTCGCGGGCCGAACGGCGGATTCTGGCGTTGTTCGAGGTTTATCGACGATTCGACTACATACAACGAAACGAACGACCTCGGCATTATCGAAGAATGCGGAAAAGCTTTCGGAGATTTTCAGTTAAAACTTGCCGATTTTCCCGTAAAACAGCTTTACATAACCATCCCGCATTTCCACAATACTGTTATGCGATTCGAGGCGTTCGATAACGCCGTTAAAGAAAATGCCGCGGGCAGAGCGGACGAGGTGAAAGCCGATATCGGGGAATATAAGGCTCTCGAAGAAACCGCAACGGAGATGTATAAAATGCAACGCCGCGGCGAACTGCCGCTTAAGGTTACGCATAACGACACGAAATGCAACAACGTGCTTTTCGATAAAGGTTCGGGTCAATATCTTTGCGTAATCGATCTCGACACCGTTATGCCGGGGCTTGTCGGCTTCGATTTCGGCGACGCGATAAGGTTCATCGCGAATTCCGCAAAAGAGGACGAGAAGGATATTTCCAAGGTCAGTCTCGATCTTGACAAGTTCGAGGCGTTCGCTAAGGGGTTTATAGGCAAAGTCGGCGCGGAACTTACCGAAAACGAAAAAAACACGCTCGCTCTCGGCGCGATCACCATGACGATTGAATGCGGCGTGAGGTTTTTAACCGATTATCTTAACGGCGACGTGTATTTTAAAACGGAATACGACGAGCATAACCTCGACAGGGCGCGCTGTCAGCTTGCTCTCGCGAAGGATATGATTAAAAAACAGTCCGAGATGAAGAATATAGTCGCAAAATATTTATAAGCGTAGCAGCATAGTCGCGCCGATTTTCGGCGCGATTTTTTTTCGTTCGTTTATCTTATTTACCGCGGATTTACACTTGAATGATGTATTATAAAATAAAAATAGGAGGTTCGACAAAATGGTAAGTGCCGATTATTGGGTTGTCGGCGGGGCGTGCGTTTTTGCCGTTTTGGGCGCGGCGCTCGGGTTCGGGCGCGGACTCAGGATGCTCTCCAAGGGCGTTCTCGGAAAGATTGCGGCTGTCGTTTTTGCCTATTATCTTTTCGGAATCGTCTTAACTTTAGACGTCACGAAAACCGCTCAGGCGAATTTTATAACTTTTTTAGAGAGCAAAGACAATTGGTTTTGCAGATTTTTAATAACTATAAGAATCGAAACCATTTTGACGGGCGTGGTCGTATTTTTGCTGTCGATGCTTCTTATATCGCTCGTAGTCAATATCCTCGCGGGGGTTTTAGACGGCGAAGGCGGAGTTTTGAAAGGTCTTAACTGTATTCTTGGCGTTGTGCTTGCTTTGGCGGAGTTTATCGCGCTCGTTTTGCTTATTCTGCTTATCTTAAAACTTATTTCGGGAACGAATACCGATATTGCGGACTCTTTGCAGGGGAGCTTTTTCCGTCTGGATAAAATTTACGAAGACAATCCGCTTTCGGCGTTTATCAGAGTGTATATGCCCGAGGTTGCGGGTTTTAACGGAAATTAAACTTCGGGTTTTAACGGAAACTAAGTATTATTAAACCTTATGCGCTTGACAATTTGAGGGTTTAGGTTTAAAATATCGAAAAAAGGAGATTTAAGACAATGAAAATAGATGATTTTAAAAAAGTAAAAATCGAAGCCATGAAGGCTCACGATAAAGACGCGGTTGCGGCGCTTAACGTCGTTATAAACAAACTCATGCTTGCGGGCATCGAAAAGAAAGCCGCCGGCGAAGAGATGACGGACGCGGACGTTACTAAAATTCTGCAAAAAACCGTTAACGAACTCGCCGAGGAAAGAGAGGGGTTTGTTAAGGCCGGCAGAGCGGAAACGGTCGCCAGCCTCGATCGTCAGCTCGAAACGGTTAAAAAATACCTTCCCAAGCTTCTTTCCGCAGAAGAAATTAAGGAAATTATCGAAAAGCTCGAAGATAAAACCGTTCCTTCGGTAATGAAACATTTCAAAACAAATTATGCGGGCAAAGTGGATATGAAACTCGTCGGCGAAGTCCTGAAAACGCTATAAATTTTCGGCGTTGAGAGGCTTCTCGCTCGGTAAAGCGCATATTTAATCAAAAACGCAAATTCAGCAAATTACGAAACGGTCGCAGGTTTAACGCCTGCGGCTTTTTTGTTACGGGGTTTTAATGCTTTGAGGTTAATTGTCGCGGTTTTTTAGCGGCGTTCGCTTTTTATTTATGCTTTTTGCTTTAGATTAAATGTCTCGGAATCTGTATAAAATGCAATCGACAGGCGTTTTTTATGTGTAAGACGAAGCCGATAACTCCAAAAAAATTATATATCAATCGGATAAATTGTTTTTTTATCAAAAAACGCGCTAATATACTTGTGTTTAAAAGTGATAAATGATATAATGAAATTATATAATAAGTATG
>JAJWOJ010000314.1 GCA_021635425.1 Clostridiales bacterium
CCCACGAACGCCGTTTACGCGTTTATAAATATGCTTATAAAGCTCATCGGCGACGAAAAACCGAAATATATCCTCGTTGCCTTCGACCGCAAAGAACCGACGTTCAGACATAAAATGTACACCGATTATAAAGGCACGAGAAAACCCATGCCCGACGATTTACGCCCTCAGATCGATCTTTTAAAAAACGTACTCGACGCTTTGGGTATCTCGAGATACGAACAGGCGGGAATAGAGGCGGACGATATTTTAGGAACTCTTTCGAGAAAATTTTCCGTTCCGTCGGTTATCGTTACCGGCGATAAGGACAGTTTTCAGCTCGTAAACGAACACACGTCCGTTTACTTTACAAAACGCGGAATTTCGGACGTAGACGTATACAACAACGACAATTTCACCGATAAAACGGGGATTAAGCCCCCGCAAATCGTCGATTTGAAAAGCCTTATGGGAGACAGCTCGGATAATATCCCCGGCATAAGCGGCGTAGGCGAAAAAACAGCCTTAAACCTTGTCAAAACCTACGGTACGCTTGAAAATCTTTACGCCAACGTTTCTTCTCTTACCGGTAAACTTTTCGAACGCGTTTCATCTTCCAAAGAAATTGCCAAACTTTCGAAAACACTCGCCACAATCGACACCGACGTAGATATTCCGCTCAATTTAGACGAACTAACTTATAAATTTCCTTTCCCCGCTGAAGCGAAACAACTCTTCTCTAAACTCGATTTGAAAAATCTGCTTAAAAAGGATTCTCTTTTCGAAAGCGAAGAAAACAATAACGATAAAGTTATCGGCGAGGAGAAAAAAGACGGACAAACCGTTTTTATTAAAAACGGCGACAAGCTGCCCGAATTTGCGACAAACGTAACTCTGTCCTTGGTTTATGATAACAATTTTTATTTATCGGACGGAACGGACGAATACGTTTTTAAAATTCCCGAAAACTTTTTTGAAGAAGGTATTTCGTTTGAAAGCTGTACGGCAGTTTTAAAGCCCCTTTTCGCTGATAAAAACAGGAAGATAACCTTATGGTCTAAAAAGGCTTTTAAAACGGAATTATATAAATACGACTTTAAATTCGACGCAAAAATCGACGACGTGTCGATAAAAAAATATCTTGCCGATTTCAGCGGAAAAGACGATACTTTAAACGATGTTTTCACGGAATACGGACTCGATTCTTCCCGCCCTGCTACTTCTCTGATGGGTTTGTCCGACATTATGGACGAAAAACTTAAGGAAGAGGGGCTTGAACGCTTATATACCGATCTCGAACTTCCTTTGAACGACGTTTTGTTCGACATGGAACGCGCGGGGTTTAAAATCGACCGTGACGAACTTAAAATCATGAGCGATAATTTCGAGAAGCAAATCGCCGTTCTTACCGATAAAATCACTGCTCTTGCGGGCGAAACCTTCAATCTTAACAGCCCTAAACAACTCGGCGTAATCCTCTTTGAAAAGCTTAACCTTAACTCGAAAAAGAAAAACAAAACAAAAACGGGTTATTCGACAAGCGCGGATATCTTAGAAGAAATGAAGGACGAACACCCGATTATTCCCGCTATTTTGGATTACAGACGAATTCAGAAATTATACTCGACATATGTCAAAGGCTTCGAGCCTCTTATCGACAAAAAAACGGGGCTTGTGCATACGTGCTTCAATCAGACCCTCACTTCGACGGGCAGGCTTTCATCCAAAGAACCGAACCTTCAGAATATTCCCGTCAGAGATAAAGAAGGAAAAGAAATCCGCAAACTGTTTATTTCTTCTTTCGATCACGGTAAAATCTCGGGTGCGGATTATTCGCAGATAGAGCTTCGCCTTTTAGCTCATTTCAGCGGATGCAAACCGCTCATCGAAACGTTCAGAAACGGCGGAGATATTCACGCTTTAACCGCGTCGCAGGTTTTCGGCGTTCCTATCGATAAAGTTACGAAAGAAATGAGACAAAGCGCGAAAGCCGTCAATTTCGGAATCATATACGGAATTTCCGATTACGGCTTAGCCGAACAACTTAAAATTTCGCCTAAAAAAGCGGGCGAATATATTACGAAATATTTTGAAATGTATCCGAGTGTCAAGGAATACATGGATAAAAACGTCAAATTCGCCAAAGAAAACGGCTATGTAACCACTCTTCTCGGCAGAAAAAGATATATTCGGGAAATAAACTCCCCCAATTTCAATACGCGCTCCTTCGGCGAAAGAGCGGCAATGAACATGCCCCTTCAGGGAACTGCCGCGGATATAATCAAAATCGCAATGATCAGAGTTCACGATAAATTTAAAACGTTGCAATTAAAATCGAAATTGATTTTACAAGTACACGATGAACTGATAGTCGACACGCATCCGGACGAAGTCGATGCGGTTTTAAAAACTCTGCGAGACGAAATGCAGAACGCAGTAACCCTTTCGGTACCTTTAACGGTAGAAACGGAGTGCGGCGACAGATGGTATGACGCAAAATAATGATTAAAATTGCCATTACGGGCGGCATCGGAAGCGGAAAATCCACTGCCGCAGAAGAAATTAAAAAACTCGGATACAAATGCTTTTCCGCGGACGAAATTTATAAGCATATGCTTACGGACGATAAATTCGTTTGCGATTTATCCGATTATATGGGTGTTAAGCCTCTTTTTAAGGACGGGAAATTTTTCTTGGATAAAAAAGCCGTATCCGCGCTCGTTTTTTCGGACAAAACCCGCTTAAAAAAACTCAATGACTACACTCATCCCATTATCATGAACGAACTTATCGGAAAAATGGAATCGCTTAAAACCGAAAAGATCGCTTTCGCGGAAGTTCCGCTTTTATTTGAAGGCGGATATGATAAATTGTTTGATTTCGTTTTTATAATCATGCGTTCAAACGATAAAAGAACCGAAGGAACAATGCTTCGCGACGGAAAAACCAAAGAAGAAGGTGAAAAAGTTATTTCAAATCAATTCTCTTACGACAAAATCGCTCCCGAAGCTAACATTGAAATTATTAACAACGACGGAACCGTTCAGGAACTAAAAAACAAACTTACTGAAGCTATTGAC
>JAJWOJ010000315.1 GCA_021635425.1 Clostridiales bacterium
ATGAAATATACAACAACCGGTAAAATAAACGCTTGCAAAAAGAAATACTTGAACGTATTTAGCATTGCAGGGATTATTTCCGACGATTTTGACGTTAAGTCGCCAATTAACCTTTCGAAGTTAATAAACGACAAAGCCCCGGTGTTAGGATCTTGAAATGCCATCAAAATGGAATTGAAATTTACTCCGAAATACCATATGCAGAGCCCCAACAAAGCGGGTAGCGCCATAAAAAATATAAAAATATATTTTCCTTTCTGCAACGGTTTAGGCACATCGTCGCCATATTTTGACAGCCACTTATAAAATAGTTTTTTCATTTTTTTGTTTTTTCTTTTCATCAGGCGATAGGAATGATGAATTCAGCATCGCCGCAACCTATCGTCGTTTTATAATTTCCGTTTTCAAGTTTTACTATGCTTTTTTCCATCAGACCGGTATCATTATTTTTCGAATACACGACTAACTTTTTTGCATAAGCAAAATCAATAGACATCTCGTTGTTACGCTTTTTAGCGGGGTCTGAAAAATTAACAGCTAAAAATCCGTCATACCCTTTTTCGTTGCTGAAACACCCTATTATAGCGTCTTCCGTTGAATTTATCGATGAAATTCTGTCATGCTTTAAAAGCATTTGCTTTGCCTCTTCAAAACAATCGCCCGCCGTTGTTTGCGCGTCGGTTCCGCGATTTGCCAAAACTCCTTCCCAATCAAACGACAACAAAACGTGATCGAAAGATAATAATTCTTTATTTACTCTTTGCGCCTCATACCAGGTTTCGGTTCTTTCATATTTAGAATAATCATTCAGATTGTTATCGTCTCCCTTTATAAGAGCGTAATCGGCAGGAACGAACTCTCCGTCATAAGGAGGAAGCCCCGGGGACATATAGCAAAAATACGCAATGCCTTTTGCTCCATAGGCAAGATTTACATACGATTGGTATCTAATATCTTCTTCGTTAGGATGGCGAACGGACTGCGAGCGAATAGACATCGAAGAAATATACGGAACCATCGGCACGTTATATTTCTTGCTCGCTTGCGCTTGGACTTCGGTGGCTGACAACCACTTACTGCGAATAGTCGAATTAAATTCGTTACCGAGTAGCGCATATATATCGAATAAAAACATCTTCTCGTTTTTACCCGTCGTTTCCATATAATAGTCTATATACTGCTCATATGATTCAAACTCGTCGTTATTCGGTTTGTTTGTAATTAACGTTGTTAAATAATCCGCAGAACTATATTTGCTCTTTAATAACGAAGTGTTTTCCTTAATTATGTCAATATCGGATTTTAATAAAGGTTCGTCGGTATAAAAACCGCCAAACGAACTTACGGAAGAATAATCGGATTTCGTAAGATAAGCACCTACGTTGGCGCCCCTGTTTATTGTGGGATAACCTTTTATGCCGTATTTTTCACAATAACGCAAAGCGTTCATCAACGCGTCGGTCCCCGCTAAAGCGTCATATTTAGCGTCAATAATGATATTATTAAACCCGCATTCGGCAACCCAGGAATACTGCTGTTCCGTTATCGGCGGCGACCAGAACGCAAACATTTTCAATTCTCTTTCGTTCACATAACGATCGTAAGACGGGATAGCTGTAGGATAACGCGATTCTTCTGAAGATGAAGATTGCTCTGCATCCGGCGCACATGCGCAAAATAACATCAAGCCCATCAACAAAGAAACCAATACGGAAATCAGTTTTTTCATATTTTACTCCTTAATCTTTTATTTATTGACTTATATAATAACCACTCAGATATAACAATGTGCCATATGGTTTATCTCCGCCGGTCAGTATATATAGTTTTTCGATTATATTATTTCTTTCGGGATTTACTTTATCTAACGGCACTTCCATTCTGATCCACCTGCCGACTTTATCGATAACCCGTATCTCAACAGCCGGTTCGTCGTAAATGATCGGATCTTGTTTTACTCCGACCGAAAAAACGCTTTCGGTTGCGTACATATCCAAATACAACTTCGTGCCTTCTTTATATTCGATAGGTTTTGTTAAAAACTGAAACGCCGACCAATCATGTTCGCTTTTTGTTTCCGTGCGCAACCTTATTACGTTTCCGCTACCGCCTTCGGGATAACCTTTTTCGATAAGTTCCACCACCGAATTTCCACTACCCCATACGTTATAAGGTCGCACAGCGTTTATTTCACCCGAATAATTTTCCGCTATTTTTACGCTTGTTTCAGTTGGTTTAAAATAATTAATCGTTCTGCTGTTTTCGCTTTTTAAACCATTTTCTTTCGAATAAACGCAAATCTCATTGTTTCCCGATTGCAACATTTTGAATATGTTTTGCCCGTTATAAACTTCGCCTTTTTCAACGCCGTTTACGGTCAAAGCAACAATTGGCGTTTTTGAATTAAATGTTAAACAACCGTCAGCACTTATTCCTAAACATTTCGGTCGAGAAACACTTACGTTTGCTTTTTGCCAATCTCCGTTAAAAATAACGAAAGCGCCTTCTCCGCTCTTTAGGTGAATATTTATAATTTTGTTTTTCGTTTCAAAAACAGATCGCTCTCCGGATTTTACTATTTCAACTTTTGTTTCACTGTCAAATTCAAGCGTAACCTTGCAATGTCTGCCAAAAGACGGTTCTTCCGCATTCACGGCATATACTGCGGCTTTCTTCTCTGTTTTGTGCGAAAAACAACCTAATATTGCATTCTTATCAGATACAACTTTACTTATTTTAGAAAAAGTTTCTAAAGTGTCATCCATCAACTCGAACGCCGCTCGGTCAAGCGAATTATTTCCGCGCGAACAAATAATGCCTTGCCATTTAAAATCTAAACAAACGTCGGCTATCGACTGCATTTCACGAATTACCGTTTGAACCAGCGGATACAACGAAGTTTTTTCGTCGTTATAGTCTATTAAAGCCAAATCTTGCTCTTTAAATTCGCCTCCGTTATCAAAAGGCGGTAACGCAACCGACTTATAAGTAAAGTGTTGAAAGCCGACGGCTCCGAACGAGGCAATTATATTGTGTAAAAAACGCAAATCCGTTA
>JAJWOJ010000316.1 GCA_021635425.1 Clostridiales bacterium
GTATCTTTTGGCGAAAAAATTTTCATATTGGGAAGCATTCTGAGATAAGAAATGTCAAAAAGCCCCTGATGAGTCGCGCCGTCGTTTCCGACCGCGCCCGCCCTGTCGATCATGAAAATAACGGGAAGATTCTGAATGCAGACATCCTGCATGATCTGATCGTAAGAACGTTGCAAAAAGGTCGAATAAATGCAGACTACGGGTTTCAAACCGCCGATAGCTTGCCCCGCGGCAAACGTTACGGCGTGTTCTTCCGCAATGCCGACGTCGAAAAATCTGTCGGGGTATGCCGCCGCAAAGTCTTTAAGCCCCGTTCCGTCCTTCATTCCCGCGCAAATAGCCGTTAATTTCGGGTCCTTTTCAGCCTCTTCGATTAGCAGTTTTCCGACCGAATCGGAAAAAGTGCATTTGCTCGATTTGAAATTTTTTCCGACTCCGTGATATATTTCGGCGTGCTTTTCGGCATCTGCCAAGCCTTTACCCTTAACGGTTCTTAAATGCAGAATCACTCCTCTGTCGGAATTTTTTACGTTTTTGAGTATTCTTATAAGCTCGCTCATTTTGTTGCCGTTGAAAATACCGACATACTTAAACCCGAGCGAATCTATAACCGAAAGCCCGTTTAAACTTCTTTTAATCCAATTTTTGAACTTTTTTAAACCCTTTCCGATAAAGCTTTCTCCGATTGTTCTCGAAAAAAAGTCCATCACTTTGCCGTAAGTTTTTCTTGTCGTCACGGTCGACATTATCTTGTAAAGACCGTTGTTATTCTTTGAAATAGACATCCCGTTATCGTTGACGATAACGATAAATTTCTTAGGTTTTACGTCGCTTGAAGTTATCGCTTCGAGGTTTTCGCCGTTGAAAAGCGAAGCGTCGCCCACAACGTCTATGACATAATAATCTTCACCGGTCGCGTCTCTCGCGGCACAGTAACCGAGACATGCCGAAAGGGAGCTTCCCGCATGCCCCGCCCCGAACGCGTCGAATTCGCTTTCGGAAATATCGGGAAAACCGTTTAATCCGTTTTCCTGACGAAGCGTATCGAACATTTCGTTTCTGCCGCTTAAAATTTTATGTGCGTAACATTGATGCCCGACGTCGAAAATAAGCTTATCGTTCGGAAAATCGAAAGAATAATACAATGCGACGATAAGTTCCGCAACGCCGAGATTGGACGCGAGGTGACCGCCGTTTTTTCCGACGACGTCTACCACCCTGTTCCTTATTTCGTCTACCAACGCTTCAAGTTGTTTTATATTTAGTTTTTTTACGTCCGCAGGCGTTTTTACGGTATCGAGCAACATGTTTTTTCGTTATTCGGAATAAATTTCGATAAGTTTCAAAATTACTTCGGTCATTTTATCGAGCGCGAATGCGGGAATGAATTCTTTTTTCCCGTGGAAATTATATCCGCCTGTGGACAAATTGGGACAAGGAAGACCCTCGAACGAAAGTCTTGCGCCGTCCGTACCGCCGCGGATGGGAACCGTTTTCGGCGTAATGCCGCATTCGGTCATTGCGCGTTTCGCGTTTTCGATAAGATGAAAATTCTTCTTTATTATTTCGGACATGTTATAATAGCTGTCCGTAATTTCGGGAACGAATGTATCCGCTCCGTATTTGTCGTTCAAAAAGTCGCAAATTCTTGCAAAAAACGCCTTTTTATCTTCAAATCGAGCCATGTCGTGATCGCGGATGATATACTTCGCCGTAAGGCTTTCGACTCCGCCAGACACGTCGTCCGCCATGTAAAACCCCTCATAATTTTCGGTGTTTACGGGTCGCATGTTTTCGGGAAGCATGGAATGAAATTCACAAAAGAGATCTATTGCGTTTTTCATTTTGTTTTTCGCGCTACCCGGGTGAATGCTGCATCCGTTTACAGTGAGTTTTGCGGACGCGGCATTGAAATTTTCATATTCGATTTCGCCGAGTTCTCCGCCGTCGATCGTATAACCGAAATCGGCTCCGAAAGCTTTTACGTCGAACAAATCCGTTCCTCTGCCGATTTCCTCGTCGGGGGTGAAAGCAATCAATATGTCTCCGTGTGCAATGTCTTTATTTTTGCAAAGAATTTCCGCCGCGGTCATGATTTCCGCAACGCCGGCTTTGTCGTCCGCGCCCAGAAGGGTTGTTCCGTCGGTCACGATGAGTTCCTTGCCGAGATATTTTTCAAGCTCGGGATTGTCGTTTAACGTTATTTTCAGCCCGCTTTTTAGCGTGACGTCTCCGCCTTCGTAAACTATGATTTGCGGATTTACGTCTTTTCCGCTTACGGCGGGCGACGTATCCGCATGCGAAATGAAACAAAGCTTTTTAAGCCCTTTCTTCGTTGCGGGAATAACGGCCGTCACGTATCCGTTGTCGTCTTGTTTTGCAATCGCCCCCATCGCCGAAAGCTCGTCTTTTAAAGCTTTTAAAAGCACGGTCTGCCCGGTCGTACTCGGGCAGGAAGACGAATTTTCGTCCGATGTGGTTTCGTATTTAACGTAATTTAAAAATCTTTCTTTTGCAGTCATACGGTTCTCCGTTTTTTCTCCGAAAATACTTCGGATAATGAACATTTTCTGTCAAATTTTATAAGTATCCACGCTTCCCTGCATCTCGGAAAATGAAGAGGATTGAGAGGAAACATGTGACTTTCTATAATGTTCTTTTCTTTTTTTGTAATGCCGTAATCTCTCTCGGCATTTTTCGCCGCGGTTAAAGCGTGTTTAAAACCGTGAAAAGTAAATTTCGGGCTTTTATGCCAGTCGTAAAGATAGTAGTCGTGCAGCAACGCCGCCTTTATCAGGGCTTTAAGGTCGCATTTTATTTTATTATCGACAACGTATGTATAACAAGCTCTCGCGACGTTTACGCTGTGATCGAACGTCGAAACGTCGGAGTGAGCGATATGCTCTTTCATGCTGAGGTATCTTTTGGTCAGACATATTTCGTTATACAATTTGTCGAAAAGCGAATAATCGATAATTACCTCTGCGTTTTTTCTCATTTTATGAACGCCGAGAACGCCTCGTATGTGCTGTAG
>JAJWOJ010000317.1 GCA_021635425.1 Clostridiales bacterium
ATGACAGTGCGGGAAGTTATAATTCAAAAATCAATTTCATTGCTGAAGCTGGTGAAACATACTATATTATTGCAAAAGCCTATAATAGTAGCATAGTCAACGAGTATAATTTAGTTATCAATTAAGATTTCCTTTAATATATACATAATATTTATCGAGGTTTGAAAATGAAGAACAAAACACTACTTTATCTCAACAGAATATTGGCGTTTATCGCTTTTTTATTCGCATTCGGCAGACTTTGCTACGAGCTTGGAAGCAATAAAGAGGTTGGCACTTTCCCATTGATGTTTATACTCGCGGCGTTTTATCTATTGCTTTTAATCATTTCGCATTGGCTCGTTGGCGCGGTTGCCTACAGCAAAAAACCTTACATCATCGCCGCCTGCATATCAATAGGCTTTATCGTTCTTATGGGTATAATCTATCTAATAACCATTTTATCCAGCAACACGCCCATAACAGTAATATTAACCCCGCTCGACGTCATTTACACTTGCACAATCACACTTATTTCCCTTGCAATCGGCATTATATACCTTTTGCTAGCCCTTAAATTTAAAGAAGAATAACCAAAAATTACAAACTTAAAACGAAACACGGCGGTCGCGGGCAAATGCCCGCGACCGCCGATTGTTTATGCGATTTATTGTAGCTTTCCTATTGTATTATACGATTTTATCTTCGCTTTTTCGTTTTTATCGGATATTTTCCGTTTGCGGATTATTATCCGAGGATTTTTTCGACCGATCAGCCGACAACGGCGAGCGTAAACTCAACTTCGTCTATCGTATAAGCGATATCCGTAATTTCGGCTTCGGTAAGAGTTCTGAGTACGGTTCCGTCTTCGCTTACTTCGTAAACCTTGACGTTTGCCGCGCCGAGGATAATCTTCTCGTTTCCGGTATCTGCAACAAGAAGATTGTTGATTTTATACGTAACGCCGCTTTCGTTCGTGCTTCTTAAAACCGCAACGGGGTTCTCGTTTACGACTTTATAATAAGTATAACTCGTCGGCTCGGTTTCCGCGTCGTAACTGCTTTCGCGATATACGGTTTCCGCCTTTACTATATCTCCGTTTGCGGCAACGGTATATTTAACGCTTACGATATCCGTACTCGTCGGAGTTCCGTCATACGTTCCCGCGGCAACGCCCGCGGTGTCGTGAAGTTTTTCGGTCTCTTCGAACGGAAGATATTCGTCGCCCGTTACTCTCTGTTTGGTGAGTTTGATTTCGATTTCGCCGTCGATATGTACGGACGAAAGCTGAATAGCGGACGAACCGTCCGATCCGGACACAAATTCCCAATTGTCAAACGCCAGCTTAAACGACAAAACGTTGCCCTTTTTATCGGTATTTGCCGACACCTCGATACCCTTCAAAGCATCGAGAACGTCATTGACAGATTTTTCGATATCTGCGGCGCTTTCGGTTACGTTGCCGTAAATTCCGATAACTTCGTAAGCGCTCTTTTCTCTCAGATTGCCGTTTATTTCCGAAATCTTTTTAGCCTGCTCCTCTTCCGTAAGGCTGCTGTCAGACTGCACTGCCAACGTAACGATACTCGGAACGTAACTTTCAAAAGTATTTTCGCCGAACAAGTTATCGACAAAAGCTTTAACCGTCTGGGTTGCCAAAGCGTGGTTAAGTTCCTTAGCCTTATCATAATCGAGAACAAACTTATATCCCGTTTCGATTTCGCTTACGCTCGCGACGGACATAACGAGGTTATGTAACAGCGTGTTTATCTGTTTGACGGTTGCGTCCGTTCCGTCCGCCTTTCTGAGCGTATCGAGTATCGCGGATAAATCCATTCCGCCGACGCCGGGAACGCTCCCGCCGATATCGGGGATAAGCCCCGCCATGCCGCTTATAGCCTTTTTCGCGGCTTCCCCGTCCACTCTCGCGTAAGCAACTTCCGCGCCCGCGTTTTTAACGACGAGTTTAACTTCGTTTTCGCTTGCGACAATGCTGAGAGTTCCGCTCACGATATCGCTTTCGATTTTTCCCTGAATGAGCTGCTTAACGCCCGTTTCTTTTCCGTCTTCTCCCGTAACGCCTTCGCTTCTGCCGCTTAAAACGTCTATATCGGTTATTTTATACTCCGCAGCCTTGTCGGGGTTATTCATATCGGTTTTTACAACGATATCCCCGTTGTTTTTAACGGTAACCCTGTCGCTGTCCGCCATGGAAATAACCATGTCCGCGTAGAATTTATTATTTTCGGGATCTGCGGTGTTACAGCCCGCACGGCTGCAAAAACCTGCGACGAATTCATGCCCGAGCTTAGGTATAACCTTGTTTTCGCCGACGATTTTGCCGCATTTCTTACATTTCTGCTTTTCAACTCCGTCAACGGTACAGGTAGCTTCTCTCGTCACAACCCATTCGGTTTCGGTGTGAGCGCAAGCTTCGCTCGTCCCCGCCGTTTCGCCGCACGAGGTTAAAAGCCCCAACGACATCGCCATAACGATTGCCATAAACAGTGCCAAAAACTTTTTCATATAATCTCCTTCCGCCCCGCCCGCGTTCGGATATTCGGATTTTCCCCGCCCGCGCGAAGCGTTTTTTTCTGTATTCAGTATATCATAGATTATATCGGTTGTCAATAGCGGACTTTAAATTTTTTAACGTATTTACACAATGCAACTTTTATTTCCTTTCGGAGAGAGTGGCGCGCAGCGCCGAGGAGAAGCCTTCGCTATCCGAAAAATATTCACAACAATATTGACATTAAAAAATGTAGCCAATTAAAACTTCATCAGAACTCGCCTTGAGGCCGTCTTTTTTATGCTTTACGGCAAATCCACCCTTGACGTATATGTATACGCCATCGGTTGCCTTTACCATAAATCATTAAAAAATACGGCTTCAAGGTTGCCCTACTTCAAGGTTGCCCTATATATTAAGCTATCAATGATACCGCAAATTTTCAGGCGTAGCTTGCATTTAAGTCGAGGCGTTTCCGCGGGTTAATATGCCGCTTGCGCGCCGCGTCTTAACCTAAAAACGCGACGCAATACTTGCAGGC
>JAJWOJ010000318.1 GCA_021635425.1 Clostridiales bacterium
GAAAACTAACGCTTGCGCTGTCTGCTGCGCCGGATATAGAAATCGTATGCGTAGATTCGGCGGAACGATTCGACGATAATAAGGCGTATTTGCAGGAAAGGATAAATAACGAAACAAACCCGCAGATTAAAACGCTGTTAAAAAAGGACGCGGCGTTTCTCGACGAGGTTCAGGCGGAACTCACCACGGCTCGGCAGTTTATATTTATCGCAAGGTGCAAAGGATTGAAATCGTCGCATGTTTTCTCGTATGCGAACACGGTAAGTAAGGTCTTGTCCGAACAAGGATTTGACGTTCATAGAATGAAGAAACCTATGATTAAACGACTTATAGCCCTATATTTCGACGCTTCTTTAACGGGAGAGAGCATTCCCGATTACGACGGCGAGCAGTATTTAATCTAAAAGAAACAGAAATAGAAACTCTTATTTCGGCATAAAGACGGTTACGCTTGACAAAAACTAAAAGGGGCAGTATAATAGGAATAATCAAGGAGGTAACCCCTTATGATGAAAATGCTTATACAACTCGACGAAGAAAGGGTTGTTAAAGACGGGAAATATAAACTCGAAGATATGTGGCGCGTAATCGACGCGAAGTTCGACAAATACGATTGCGTGAAGGAGATTCAGCCCGACGGTTCGATATTATATACGGGGAATCCGGAAAAAGATTATTATACCTGTATGGCGCTTGCCAATATTACGCTGAAAAAACAGAAATGGTTCGGAAAATACTGTAAAAAATGGGTTATGCTCGATAACGAAGACGATGAAACGTTGCCTCTTCAGAATATCGATATACTTGCTCGTCAAAGACAGACGAATCCCTTATTTGCGGTGTAAAGATGGAAAGAACGAAACGAAAAGCATTGAACTTCGATCTTGATACCAAAAAGATGAAGGAGTTGAATTTGTATCCTAAAGGGTACAAATTGTTGGGCTCATCACTAAAAAAGCACGGGTTCGAGCATCGACAAGGTTCGGGGTATATTTCAAAAGAAAAACTTGACGGCGATAACGTTTACGATATAATTTCCGACGTTGTTTCCGAAAACGAATGGCTTGCAAGTTGCGTAAAGAAAATCGACGTGACGGATATCGGTAAACAGCACGACTTAACCATGACGGTAAAAGAATTGTCCGAAATGCTCGGTGAGGCAAGTCAGACGGACGAACTTGATGATTTAGACAATTTGGACGAAGATAATTTGCCTAAACTCAAAATGTAAACAAAATGTTCAAATAAAGAACTTGAAATAGAATTAACAATTAGCAATAGAAATTTGTTAGGTCCGCACCATCATGTTCTTGGCGATCCTGCCGTTGTCGGCGGTGATACATATCGAGGGGTAAGGGGATTTGAAGACGAATTTCTTGCGTCGCGATATTTGACAACCACAAGGGGCAGCGGGTATCATTTTAGACGAAACGTATTCCCGCAAATCGAATTTATAATAAAAACGAAAAAGGATTAGTCGTATGCATGCAATCGAAGCTGTCAACAATTATATTGTTAATCACTGGATAAATACGGTAAGGACGCAAACAAGCAAAGAAAACGAAATACCTCTGCCATATCCGGTAACGGTTCCGTGCGAAAATCAAGGGTTTACATATTTCTTTTACTGGGATACATATTTTGCTAATATCGGGTTGTTGTACGACATGCCGAATCAAGCCCTTAATAATTTAAGAAATATGAAATACCTTGTTGAACGGTATGGGTTTATTCCGAATGCAAACCTGACGAATATGCTTAACCGCTCGCAACCGCCCTTATATAGCAGTGCTGTTTTTGAATATTATGAAAGGTTCAATTCATTAAGCATTATTTCGGAATTTTATCCTTCAATGGTTAAGGAATATAATTTTTGGATGAATCAAAGAATGACAAGGTGCGGATTAAATCGGTATTTGTCAAATGCCAACGATGAAGAAACGGAAGAATTTATACGGGACATATCATTACGTAAAATTCTGGACGTTAAAGATATAAATGTTAAAGAAAAAGCGAAAAATCTTTTTGCCGAAGCCGAAAGCGGTTGGGACTTTTGTCCGCGATTTTCAGGAAAAGCGTTAAATTTTGTTCCTGTAGATCTAAATTCGATTTTATATCGAAACGAGTGCATAATGGCGTATTTTGCTAAATTGCTCGGAAAGAAAGATGATTTTATCAGATTCAATAATAACGCAACGAAAAGAAAGCGGTCAATGATGTTACTAATGCAAGATGCAAACCGAGTTTTTTGCGATTATGATTTTATTGACAACTATAAATCGAGGAAAATAAGCGTCGCAAATTTATTACCGTACTGGGCAGGTATTTCTGATGATAAAGATGTTTGTTTGGCGATTGTTGATAAATTAAATTTCAAATACGGTTTAAGTGCTTGCGAGAAAAATGATGGCAGCATATTTCAATGGGATTATCCGAATATGTGGCCGCCGCTTGTGGAATTTGCAGTTACTGCGCTGGAAAACGTTGGAGAAAGAGAAGTGGCAAAGAATATTGCGTTTAAGTATTTAAATACTGTGGCAAGTAATTTTGTGTCTGACAACAGCCTTTTTGAAAAGTATTCGGTTGTAACCGGGAAATATTCAGAGGTCGAATATCAGTCTCCGAGAATGATGGGTTGGACTGCGGCTGTGTTCAGAAAATTGTATGAGAATTTTTATAAGCAATAAATTTGAACTTACGGTTGAGCTTTGGGCAAAATAGTTGCGTTTACCCGTGTTAATACCAAATTTCCTATTTTCATTCATTTATTCGCTTATAGAATATCTAAGTTTTTTTTGAGAGAAAAAACAAAAATAGCAACATTAATAATTTTTATTTAGCAGTAAAAAAAACTACAAGTCCCGTAATAAAAAAAACGAGGTAAGTGCGGGATTGTCTTAGCTTGCAAAAAGCATTGTCCCTCTTTCCGAGTTTTTGGAAGGAGGAGTTTTTTATGCGTTGGAATTGTTTCTGCGCGCCGTCGCTTATATTAAGCGCTGATCATGAA
>JAJWOJ010000319.1 GCA_021635425.1 Clostridiales bacterium
TTCTGTTTTCTCCGCATTTTCTCCGCGCGGATGTTTTTATTTTGTGAATTTTAACCGTTTTTGCGGCTCTCAGCCGCCGAATTTTGCGGCAATCGCTATCGCCGTTTTTATCCCGTCCACAGCCGCGCTCATAATGCCGCCCGCATAGCCGCAACCTTCGCCGCAGGGGTATAAATTTTCAACGTTTACGCTCTGCATGTTTTCGCCGCGCAAAATTCTCACGGGGCTTGAAGAACGGGTTTCGAAACCCGTCAGAACGGCTCCGTCCGCCGCAAACCCTTTAAGCTTTCCGTCCATGTCCTTTATGCCGATTTTCAGATTTTCGGACATGAATTCCGGAAGCCCTTCCGAGAGGTCGGAAAACTCATATCCGCGGCTATAAGTCGGTTTAACGCGCGAAAAGGCGTTTGAACGCCTGTTCTCGAAGAAGTCTTTCACCGTCTGCACGGGGGCTTTGTAATCGCCGCCGCCGAGCCTGAAAGCCGCCTTTTCGAGTTCGCGCTGAAGCTCGACGCCGCCAAGCGTTCCGTCGTAAAAATCCGTGGGATAAATTTCGCACAAAACCGCGCTGTTCGCATTTTCGCCGTCTCTTGCATATAAGCTCATTCCGTTCGTAACGACCATGCCTTCTTCCGACGCGGACGGCATGACGTACCCCCCGGGACACATACAGAAAGTGAATACCCCGCGGCTGCCTTTATGGCTCGCAAGGCGATAATCCGCCGCAGGCAGCTTCCCCGCGTATTTTCCGCCGTACTGCGCGAGATCGATATCCTTTTGCAGATGCTCTATTCTCACGCCCATCGCGAAAGCCTTTCTTTCCATCGTAACGCCTTCGGACAAAAGCTCGTAAAAGGTATCGCGCGCGCTATGCCCTATCGCAAGCACAACGGCGTCCGCTTTCATTTCAACGCCGTTTGCGACAACCGAAACCGCCTTGCCGTTTTCGATGTTGAGTTTTTCGAGCTTATGCGAAAACAGAACCTTACCGCCGAGCCTTTCGATTTCTTCTCTGATGCTTTTCACCGTGGAAGGAAGTCTGTCGCTCCCGATATGCGGCTTGGCGAGATATTCGATATCGCCCGGCGCGCCGTGTTCGACGAAATCTCTTAAAACGGTTTTAATAAGCGGGTGATTAACGCCCGTGTTAAGCTTACCGTCCGAAAAGGTTCCCGCGCCGCCTTCGCCGAACTGAATGTTGCTGTTTACATCCAAAAAACCGTCGTTAACGAACTTATAGACCGACTTTTGCCTCTCGTCAACGCACTTTCCGCGCTCTAAAACAACGGGGTTGAAACCCGCCCTCGCGAGGTATAACGCGCAGAAAATCCCCGCGGGACCGAACCCCGCGATTATAACTTTAACGGGTTTTTCCGCCGATTGAAGCTTTGGCTTAAACGTTTCGATTTCTTCTTTTTCGCCTATTTCGACAGAGTATATATATTTTATATTATTTTTGTCGCGCGCGTCGAGCGATTTTTTGAGTATGCGGAAATACGACGCGTTTTTTATTTTCGCACGCTTTTCTGCTTCCCGTTTTACTTCCTTTTCGCCCGCCGTTATCGGCATTTTAATGTTGTCTGTTTTCATTTTTACCTTTTTTGCCTGTTATCCGCGTTTGTTTTCGTCGATTATTTTGTCCGCGGCGACCATTGCGGACGAAAACGCCCACTGAAGATTATACCCGCCGCAATCGCCGTCAACGTCGACGGCTTCGCCCGTCACGAACATGCCTCTTATCTTTTTACATTCAAGATTTTCGTCAAGTTCCTTCCACGAAACGCCGCCGCGCGTAACCTGCGCGTAATCGAACCCGAGCGTTCCGCGGACGTTCAGAGTGAAGTTTTTAGCCGTTTTTGCGATTTTTTCAAGCGATTTATCCGACGTATCGCCCGCGCCGCTCCTTTTCACTATCGCGCGCCCTATCTGTTTGTTCACAACACCCGTCAGAAGGTCGTCCGCGGTGATATACGGCAGATTTTTAACCTTTTCAACGAGAAATTCGTAAAGTTCGCTCTCCGTTTTGTCCGTAAATTCTATTTTAAGCACCGGATTTTTCGCGCCCGTGAGATATGACGAAAGATAAAACGTCGCGTTTCCGCTCACGCCGTAATCGGTGAAAAGCACGTCGCCGTAAAAACTCTTTAAAAACTTATCTCCGTCGTATGCGGAAACCGAAGCCTTTTCTTTCAGATTCTTCAATCCTTTTATATAATCGGTGTCCGTTTTAAGCTGTACGATCGCAGGGTACAGCCCCGTTATTTTAACGCCGAGTTTTTGCAGAAGCGAAAAAGCCGTTCCGTCCGTGCCGTATTGTTTTCCCGCCTTTCCGCCCGCGGCGAAGATTACTCTTTCGGCAAAAACTTCTTCGCCCGTCGTTTTAAGGCAAAAACCGTTCTTTTGCGGTTTGATATCGAGACATTCCGAAGAAGTTGCGATCTCGGTTTTCAGATAACCGAGCCTGAGCCTCATCATGTCGAGAAGGGACGACGCCTGCATGCTCGACGGGTAAACTCTGTTTCCCTCCGCGCTAACCGACACTCCGAGAGACGAAAAGAAGGAGATAATCGACTTATTGCCGTATTTTTCGACAGCGATGAGATTTTCGTCCCCTCCGACGGAATGATAATTGGCCGCCGAAAGCTCAAGGTTTGTAATATTCCCTCTCCCGTTGCCCGTCGCGACTATTTTTTTCCCCGTTCTGTCGTTCTTCTCTAAAACGATAACGTTACCGCCTCCTAAGTTTTCGGAAAGTTTAATCGCGGCGATAAGCCCCGAAAAGCCGCCGCCTATTATCGCCGCCTTGTATTTTTTCATATTCACCTCTCGTCTCGTATCCGATTAAAATTCGTACACCGTCGTGTTTTTCAACCGTATTATAGCACAATCGTCTTTTTTTTCAACATATTTTTGTATGATTTATGATATTTACTTATTTTTAGTTGACAACGGTTAAGTTTTGCTTTAAAA
>JAJWOJ010000013.1 GCA_021635425.1 Clostridiales bacterium
TGGATAATCAATCTTTTGAAGAGGCAAAGAAGATAATTTCTAAATTTATTATTAAGCGAAACGTTAAAAAATATTGGGAATCGATTAAATAAAATATTGATTTTAATCAGCGTGGGTTGAGAACTTAAAGTCGGTTGTTTTTGCCGGGGTTTCGGGGATTTTTATTTTTTAAAAATTTTTTCGGGAAATGGCGAAAAACGTTTGACAAATTATTTTACATGGTGTATGATATGTAGGCTGTGTTAAATATGGGTTGAGACAGAAAGTTACTTAATCCACGCTTTTTAACGGGAACCGGACCCGTTAAGTTATAAGTAGGAAGATAATTTCTGTTGACAATTGTGAGGGTTTAACCCTTGCGACTAACTGCGCTTACGGACGCGATAGAGGTCACTTGCAAACACACAGCGGCGAGTGATTTTTTTATTGGATTCAGCGCGACACACACGGCAAAGTTGACAATATGTTAGTATAAAACGGAGGTAACAAAATGGCAGGTCAGAAAATCAGAATCAAATTGGCTGCATACGATCACAAGATGGTTGATCAGGCAACCGAGAAGATTGTTGAAACAATGAAAAAAGCAGGAGCTAAGATAAGCGGTCCTATCCCCCTTCCTACAGAGAAAGAGGTGGTAACTATTCTTCGTTCGCCCCACAAATATAAGGACAGCAGAGAACAGTTCGAAATCAGAACCCACAAGAGACTTATCGACATTTACTCCACCAACGCGAAGATCCTTGACAGCATTCATCTTCCCGCAGGCGTAGACGTAAAAATCAAGCTCTGATTCAAATACAGGTTAAAAGAATTTTTTAATATATTCGGAGGTGAACTTTATCTATGAATAAAGCAATCATTGGAAAGAAATTGGGTATGACTCAGATCTTTTCCGCAGACGGAAAAGTAATCCCGGTCACAGTCGTCGAAGCAGGTCCTTGCCCCGTCGTTCAGATTAAGACAGTCGGCAATGACGGCTACGAAGCGGTTAAAGTCGGCTTCGGAAACGTAGACGAGAAGAGAGTGAACAAACCCGACGCGGGTCAGTTCAAGAAAGTAGGCGTTGCGCCCCTTAAGGTTCTGAAAGAATTCAGGCTCGATAACGTAAGCGCGTATACCGTAGGTCAGGTGATCACCGTTGATACCTTCGCCGCAGGCGATAAGGTCGATGTTGTAGGTCTTACGAAAGGTCACGGTTTCTCGGGCGTTATCAAGAGATGGAATCAGCACAGACTTAAGATGACTCACGGTGTAGGCCCCGTTCACAGAGAAGTAGGTTCTATGGGAGCAAACAGCTCGCCGTCGAGAGTATTTAAGAACAAACACATGCCCGGACAGTACGGTAACGAAAGAGTGACAATTCAGAATCTTGAAATCGTCAAGGTCGACACCGCTCGTAACGTACTTCTTATAAAGGGAGCTATCCCCGGACCCAAGGGCGGAATCATTACGGTTTCGAATACCGTAAAGAGCGGTAAATAAGGAGCGTGAAAAACTATGCCAAACGTTAAAGTTTATAATATGAAAGGACAGGAAGTAAGCACGAAAGAGCTTAGCAACTTGTTCGAAGCGGAATACAACGAGCCGCTCGTTCATCAGGCGGTTGTGACGAGACTTGCCAACATGCGCCAGGGAACAAAGGGAACGCTTACGAGAACGGAAGTTCGCGGCGGCGGCAGAAAGCCCTGGAGACAGAAGGGAACGGGTAACGCGAGACAGGGTTCTATAAGAGCTCCTCAGTGGATAAAGGGCGGCGTCGTCTTTGCGCCGAAGTCGAGAGATTTCAGCAAGAAGATGAACAAATTCGCACGTCGCGGCGCGCTTTTGTCCGCTATCTCCAAAAGACTTGCGGATAACGATCTTTACGTTATCGACAATATCGCGGTTAAAGACGGAAAGACCAAAGAAATGGTCGAGTTCATGAAGGCGTTCAAGTTTGAAAAAAGCGTTCTCATCGTTATGAGCGACAACGATTCGCTTGTAATAAGAGCGGCAAGAAACATCGGAACTTTGCAGACCCTTCCCGTTAACGAACTCAACACTTACGACGTTGTTAAAAACAGCGTACTCGTTATGTCGGCAGACGCGGTTGACGCCGTTCAGGAGCTTTACGGTTCCATGTTCGACAACAATTTCGCAAATCAGGAGGTTGACGAATAATTTATGGAAAGAGATATCATTATTAAACCTATTCTTTCCGAGAAGAGTTATGAGACCATAAAGGATAAGAAATACACGTTTATGGTTGCGAAGGACGCCAATAAGACGGAAATCAAACTCGAAGTTGAAAGAAAGTTCGACGTACAGGTCGAAAAAGTTAACACGATGAACTGCCACGGCAAACTTAAGAGAATGGGCAGATCGCAGGGTTACGCTCCCGACTATAAAAAGGCAGTCGTAACGCTTAAGAAAGACAGCAAGGGCATCAAGTTCTTTGAGTCGTTACAATAATAATACGGAGGATCTGAATTATGGGAATTAAGAGATATAAACCGACTTCCCCGGCTCGTCGTTTTATGACGGTTTCGACGTTTGAAGAGATCACCTGCACGAAGCCCGAAAGATCTTTGCTTGAAGATCAGAGACACACTGCAGGCAGAAATGCTCAGGGAAGAATAACCGTTCGTCATCACGGCGGCGGAAACAAGAGAAAATATCGTATCATCGATTTCAGGAGAAATAAAGACGGAATCGAAGCAGTCGTCAAGACTATCGAATACGATCCCAACAGAACGGCAAACATCGCCCTTCTCGTTTATAAGGACGGAGAAAAGAGATACATTCTCGCACCTCTCGGTCTTAACGTAGGCGACAAGCTCGTTTCGGGAAAAGACGCGGATATCAAGGTAGGCAATGCGCTTCCTCTCGAATTCATCCCCGTCGGTACGATGATTCACAACATCGAGCTTCAGCCCGGCAAGGGCGGTCAGATCGCGAGAAGCGCGGGTATGGCCGCACAGCTCATGGCGAGAGACGGCGGAATGGCTACTCTCAAAATGCCGAGCGGAGAAATGAGATACGTTTCAATCAAATGCAAAGCGACCATCGGACAGGTCGGCAACCTCGATCACGAGATCGTAAGAGTAGGTAAAGCAGGTAAGACCAGACATATGGGTATCAGACCTACCGTAAGAGGTGCCGTCATGAACCCGTGCGATCACCCGCACGGCGGTGGTGAAGGTAAGGCTCCCGTCGGACACGCAGGCCCGCTTACTCCCTGGGGTAAACCGGCTCTCGGCTACAAGACGAGAAAGAAGAAGAATAAGACTGACAAGTTTATTCTTAAGAGAGTTAACTGAGGAGGTTAGAGCAGTATGAGCAGAAGTGTTAAGAAAGGACCTTACGTTCAGGAAGTATTACTTAAAAGAGTAGAGGCTTTAAACGCCGAGAACAAGAAATCCGTTTTAAAGACCTGGTCGAGAAGTTCGACGATTTTCCCTCAGATGGTCGGTCATACGATAGCCGTATACGACGGCAGAAAGCACGTTCCCGTATATATTACGGAGGACATGGTAGGATGCAAGCTCGGCGAGTTCGCTCCCACCAGAACTTTCAAAGGCCACGCGGGATCGAAAACTACGGGTAAATAAGAGAGGAGGTAGAGAATAATGGCTACAAACGCTAGAGAAAGAAAAAAGAAGTACGTTGCCGACGCGAAAGCGGAAGCGAGTGTTTCGGCAACTGCGAAATATATCAGAATATCTCCTTACAAGATCAGACCCGTTCTCGATCTTATAAGAGGCAAAAAGGTAACGGAAGCGACGGCAATGCTTGAAAACATTCCCAAGGCAGGATCGGAGCCTATCAAAAAGGTTCTCCTTTCCGCGGCTGCAAACGCAGAGCATAACAAGGGATATGACAGAAACGAGCTTTACGTAAAAGCGTGCTACGCGGATCAGGGCCCCACGCTTAAGAGAATGCAGCCCATGGCTCACGGAAGAGGATTCCGTATCTTGAAAAGAACGAGCCATATTACGGTCGTAGTTGACAACGCTAAGGCGGAATAACAGGAGGACGTTATGGGACAGAAAGTTAATCCACACGGTTTAAGAGTAGGAGTAATCAAAGGTTGGGATACTCAGTGGTATGCCGACAAGAAAGATTTCGGCGCATTCCTTAAAGAAGACTACGATATAAGAGAATTCATAAAGAATACTTATTATGCTTCGGCGATTTCCAAAGTCGCTATCGAGAGAGCCGCAGGCAGAATCGCCATCACGATTTACACGGCTCGTCCGGGCGTTCTGATCGGAAAAGCGGGCGCAGGAATCGAAGTAATCAAAAAACAGCTTGCAAAAGTAACGAAGGGCAAACAGGTTTCGGTCAACATCATCGAAGTAAGAAAGCCCGACTGCGACGCGCAGCTCGTTGCGGAGTCCATCGCGGCTCAGCTCGAAAAGAGAGCGTCGTTCAGAAGATGCATGAAGCAGGCTATCGGAAAGTCCATGAGAATGGGCGTTAAGGGTATAAAAGTCATGGTAAGCGGACGTCTTGACGGTGCGGAAATCGCAAGATGCGAGCAGTATCACGACGGTTCCATTCCTCTTCAGACGCTTCGCGCGGACATCGATTACGGCGTTGCTACCGCACACACCACTTTCGGTGCGATCGGTATCAAAGTCTGGATCTACAACGGCGAAGTTCTGGGAGAAGCTAAGAGAACCGAAGGAGGCAAAGCTTAATTATGTTGATGCCAAAAAGAGTTAAGAGAAGAGCGCAGCACCGCGGCAGAATGACGGGTAAGGTTACCAAAGGTAACAAGATCGCATACGGCGATTTCGCACTCGTTGCCGAAGGTTCGGCGTGGGTTACTTCGAATCAGATCGAAGCAGCCAGAATAGCAATGACCAGATTCGTTAAGCGTGGCGGACAGGTTTGGATAGATATATTCCCTCACAAACCTATCAGCAAAAAGCCCGCAGGCACGAGAATGGGTTCAGGAAAAGGCGGCGTAGAGTATTGGGCGGCGGTTGTTAAACCGGGCAGAGTACTCTTCGAAATGGCGGGAGTTTCCGAAGCCGACGCAAGAGAGGCTATGAGACTCGCAGGCTACAAACTTCCCATCAAAACGAAGTTCGTAGTTAAAGAAAAAACTACAGAAGGAGTTGAAGGTTAATCATGAAAGCGCAAGATATTCACGGAATGACGAGCGATGAGTTGCAGGTAAAGCTTGCAGAGCTCAAAGACGAACTTTTTAACCTTCGTTTCCGCCACGCAGTAAACGAACTCGAAAATCCCAACGTTATCAATTCCACGAAGAAAGATATCGCAAGGATCAAAACGGAAATACGTGCCAGAGAACTTAAGGCTAACGTATAACGCGGAGGAGAGAAGATGGAAAGAAATTTAAGAAAAGAGAGAGTCGGATTAGTTGTATCCGACAAGATGGATAAGACGGTCGTGGTAAGCGTCGAACTCAAAGCAACTCATCCGCTTTACAAAAAGACAATCACCACAACCAAGAAATACAAAGCGCACGACGAAGAAAACGTATGCGGCGTAGGCGATAAGGTCAGAATAGTCGAGACCAGAAAGCTTTCCAAAGACAAGAACTGGAGAGTTGCCGAAATAATCGAAAAGGCTAAATAATTAAAGGAGGAGCAAACAATGATACAACCACAGACCAGATTAAAAGTTGCGGATAACTCGGGCGCGAAAGAAATCATGTGCATAAGAGTTCTCGGCGGATCGTTCAGAAAATGTGGCAACATCGGCGACGTAATCGTTGCCAGCGTCAAAACTGCGACTCCGGGCGGAGCCGTCAAAAAGGGCGACGTTGTTAAAGCCGTAATCGTAAGAAGCTCGAAAGGACTCAGACGTCCCGACGGAACGCATATTAAATTCGACGACAATGCGGCGGTAATAATCGACAATCAGAAGCAGCCGAGAGGAACGCGTATCTTCGGACCCGTTGCTCGTGAGCTTCGTGAGAAAGATTATATGAAAATCATATCGCTCGCACCGGAAGTGCTGTAAGGAGATCGGACTATGAAGATTAAAAAGAATGATACCGTATATGTAGTTACCGGTAAAGATAAGAAGGCTACGGGAAAGGTTATCTCCGTAGACACCGAAGCGAACAAGATCAAAGTCGAAGGCGTTTGCGTTCAGACGAAGCATCAGAAAGCGAGAAGAGCAAACGAAACGAGCGGAATCGTAAACGTTACGGGTTCTATCGACGCTTCCAACGTTTTGGTCGTATGCCCCGCTTGCGGAAAGAATACGAGAGTAGGTTACAGCATCGTAGGCGACAAGAAGATCAGAGTGTGCAAGAAGTGCGGAAAGCCGCTTGACGTAAAGGCAGAAGCCAAGAAAGCGGCAAAAGCAGCTGCAAAGACGACGAAAAAGTCTGCGGCAAAAGACGACGCGGCACCCAAAAAGACCAGAAAAACCGCAGCAAAAAAAGCGGATAAAGCCGAATAAGGAGAAATAAAATGGCAGACAAAAAGACTCAGGTTGCTAAAGAAGCTGCAACCGATTCGAAGTATGTTAGCAGAAAGAAGGAACTGTACGAGAAAGAAGTCGTTCCGTATCTCATGAAACATTTCGGATACAAGAACATCAATCAATGCCCCAAGCTCGTTAAGATCACCATCAACAACGGTCTCGGCGACATTAAAGACAATGCGAAAAGCGTACAGCTCGCTCAACAGGAACTCGCCCTCATTTCGGGTCAGAAACCTGTCCTTACAAAAGCTAAGAAGTCGGTTGCGAACTTCAAGGTAAGAGAAGGCATGAACGTCGGCGTTAAGGTAACGCTGAGACAGGACAGAATGTACGATTTCTTCGACAAGCTCGTATCGATAGCTCTTCCGAGAGTAAGAGACTTCAAGGGCGTTCCGTCCAAGTCTTTCGACGGCAGAGGTAACTACGCAATGGGCGTCAAGGAACAACTCATATTCCCTGAAATCCAGTACGACCAGGTTGAAAAGGTCAGAGGTTTCGATATTTGCATCGTAACCACCGCCAACACGGACGAAGAAGCGAGAGAGCTTCTCAAGGCAATGGGAATGCCTTTCAAAGCTAATTAAGGAGATTACGAATCATGGCAAAAACAGCAATGATAAATAAACAGAAAAAGACACCGAAATTCTCGACGAGAGGATATACGAGATGTTCTATCTGCGGAAGACCGCACGCCGTTCTGAAAAAATACGGAGTTTGCCGTATCTGCTTCAGAGAATTAGCTTACAAGGGTCAGATTCCCGGTGTAAAAAAGGCAAGTTGGTAAGAGGAGGTTTAGATAAAAATGACAGATCCTATCGCAGATATGCTCACTCGTATCAGAAACGCGCTCACGGCTTCTCACGACACGGTTGAAATCCCGGCGTCGAACATGAAGAAATCGATCGCGCAGATACTTTTAGACGAAGGTTACATTACCAAGTACGACGTCGTTAAAGAAGAAGGCGACGTACAGGGTAAAATAGTTATCGAATTAAAATACGGACCCAAGGGCGAAAGAGTCATCAACGGACTCAAGAGAATTTCGAAGCCCGGCCTCAGAATTTATGCCGGATGCGAAGAGCTTCCCAAGGTTCTCGGCGGACTCGGAATAGCAATCATTTCCACTCCCAAGGGCGTTATGACAGACAAGGCGGCAAGAAAGTCCAATCACGGCGGCGAAGTTCTTGCTTACGTCTGGTAAGGAGGTCGAATTATATGTCAAGAATAGGAAGAGAGCCGGTCGAGATGCCGGCAGGAGTAACTTTAACGGCAGATAACGGCTTGCTTACGGTTAAAGGACCTCTCGGAACACTCACTCAGGATTATGACGTAGAGCATATTTCCTTCAAAGTTGAAGGGAACGTAGCTCACGTTTACAGAAATTCCGAAGAGGACGCAATCAAGGCAAAACACGGGCTTTACAGAGCGCTTCTTCACAACATGGTAGTCGGCGTAACGAAAGGCTATGAAAAAGGTCTTACGGTTAACGGCGTAGGTTGGAAAGTTGCTCAGACGGGAAAGGATTTAACCCTTTCGGTCGGCTTCAGCCACAACGTAGTCGTAAACGCCGTAGACGGAATCACTCTTACGGCTGTATCCCCCACGGAAATCAGCGTAAAGGGAATCGATAAGGTATTAGTCGGTCAGATCGCCGCGAATATCAGAACAATCAGAAAGCCCGAACCTTACCACGGATACGGTATCGCTTACAAAGACGAAGTGATCGAACGTAAGGAAGGCAAGACGGCGGGTAAATAAGGAGTAAACTGATATGATATCGAAAATTGATAAAAATACCGACAGAAAGAGAAGACATAGCAGAGTCAGAGCTAAAATCTCCGGAACGGCGGCTTGCCCGAGACTTTGCGTTTACAGAAGTCTTAACAACATTTATGCACAGATCATCGACGACGTAAAGGGTAACACCCTGGTTGCATGCTCCACCAAAGAGAAAGCCGTTGCGGCTCTTCTCGGCGACAAGAACAAGTCGGAGCAGGCTAAAGTCGTAGGATTGGAACTTGCTAAGAAAGCTACTGCAAAAGGAATCGAAAACGTCGTATTCGACAGAGGCGGTTACCTTTACATCGGCAGAGTTAAGAGCTTAGCGGACGGCGCCAGAGAAGGCGGCTTGAAATTCTAAGAGGAGGAAGCGAAAAATGGCAAAAGAAAATAACAGACCTCAAAGAAAGCAAGATCGCGACGACGGTCTTTGCAAAAAACTTATAGCCGTCAACCGTATTACCAAAGTTGTTAAGGGCGGACGTAAAATGCGTTTCGCGGCTCTCGTGGTCGTCGGCGACGAAAACGGCAGCGTAGGCTGCGGCAGCGGAAAGGCGAACGAAGTTCCCGAAGCTATCGAAAAGGCTACGGCTCAGGCTAAAAAAGCTATGCGCAAAATGTCCTTGGTTGACACAACCATTCCTCACACCGTAATCGGCAAGTTCGGCAGAGGCTCCGTCCTCATGATGCCTGCCGAAGAAGGTACCGGAGTTATCGCGGGCGGTCCCGTCCGTGCGGTTATGGAAGCTGC
This sequence comes from Clostridiales bacterium, assembly GCA_021635425.1. GTDB lineage: Bacteria > Bacillota > Clostridia > Christensenellales > Borkfalkiaceae > UBA10281. The sequence goes on from JAJWOJ010000013.1 coordinate 8,978, forward strand.
GGGCATCAAGAACATCAGAACTAAATCTCACGGCACGAGCAACCCCGTAAACATGGTTAAAGCCGTCATCGCGGGTCTCGAAGAACTCAAGACGGTTGAACAGGTTGCCGCGCTTCGCGGTAAGTCCGCCGAAGAGATTTTAGGTTAAGGAGGTACTTTGAAATGGAAAAACAGGTTAAAGTAACCCTTATTAAAAGCACGATCGCATGCCTTCCCAAGCAGAAGGCGGTTATCGCGGCTTTAGGACTCAGAAAAATAAATCATTCGAAAATTTTTACCGATAACGCTGCGCTTCAGGGTCAGTTGGCTCTCGTTTCGCACATGGTAAAGGTTGAGAACGTATAAGGAAGGTGCATCATGAGAATTGGTCAATTATCGCCTGCTGAAGGCGCAAGAACTTCCAAAAAGAGATTAGGTCGCGGTATCGGATCGGGGCTCGGCAAAACGAGCGGTAAAGGTCATAAAGGTCAATGGGCGAGAAGCGGCGGCGGAGTAAGACCGGGATTCGAAGGCGGACAGATGCCTTTGACCCGTCGTGTTCCCAAGCGCGGTTTCAACAATCATTTCAGAGTTGTTTACTCGGTTGTCAATCTTGACGTACTTTCCGCATTCGAAGCCGGCACGGTCGTAGATTACGATTTACTCGTTGCAAACGGGCTCGTTAAAGTAGTTAAAAACGCCGCAGGACTTAAAGTTCTCGGAAACGGCAAACTCGACGTTGCTTTAACGGTCAAAGCGTCCAAGTTCTCGGCGGCTGCAAAGAGCGCTATCGAGGCTGCCGGCGGTACGGTTGAAGAAGTGTAAAACTTCTTCAAAGCGGAGGTAGAAAATGTTTGAGACGATAAAAAACGCATTCAAAGTCAAAGAAATAAGAGTCAAGATGCTCTGGACTTTGCTTTTCCTGCTCCTTTACAGAGTAGGCAGCTATATTCCTGTTCCGGGCGTCGGAGATCAGTTGCTTTCAAACTCGCAGCTCTCACAAACCTCTTATTTAAACATAATGAGTATGATGACAGGCGGCTCGCTCATGAACGGAACATTGTTCGCCATGGGTATCGGACCGTACATTAACTCGTCAATCATTATGCAGCTTCTGGCAGTGGCAATTCCGCCTCTCGAAAGATTATCAAAACAAGGCGAAGAAGGAAGAAGAAAAATTTCTTCTTATACGAGAATTTTAACTATTCTTCTTGCCATTATTCAGTCAATCGGTATACTCGTAAGCTATGCGGCTAATTCGCAGACTGGTAACTTTGCGGAGCTCAGCGCGATTCTCGCTGGCAGCAAAGAAAACGTAACGCGTTTCACCACGGCTTTGAGTTATATCATCATCGTATTGTTCTACACGGCAGGATCCTGCATCACCATGTGGATAGGCGAAAGAATTACCGAACACGGAATTTCCAACGGTATCTCCCTCCTTATCTACGCGGGTATCGTAGCGTCCTTCGCCACGTTCGTCATCAAGGAATTCAGCCTTATTTTCCTTCAGGGTTCGCTCGACAGAACCGAACTCTGGAAGTTCATCGCATATCTCGTAATCATAGTCGTTCTTTTCGCGGCGATCGTCTGGATCGAACTTGCCGAAAGAAAGATCAAAGTTCAGTATGCGAAACAGGTTAAGGGAAGAAAAATGTACGGCGGTCAGTCCACCGAAATCCCGATCAAAGTAAACGCGAACGGCGTTATGCCCCTCATCTTCGCGTTCTCGATCCTTTCTTTCCCCGAACTTATAGGAACTTTGTTCGGCTGGCAGAACTTCATCAACTGGTGGCAGAAATGGCTCGGCGCTTCGTCGAGATATCCGTTCTATTCGATAGTTCTTTGCCTGCTCATTCTGTTCTTTGCGTTCTTCTATTCGCAAATTCAGTTCCAGCCGGAAGATATATCGAAAACCATTCAGCAAAACGGCGGATTCATTCCCGGAATAAGACCGGGTAAGCCCACTGCGGACTATCTCAAAAAGACGTCCGACAGACTTACTCTTTTCGGAGCGATATTCCTTGCTCTTCTTGCTCTTATTCCGTCGCTCATCCTCAACGCGATTTTACCGAGCGCAAGCACGTCGGGTTCGTTCAGCGCAACGGGAATGCTCATCGTAGTATCCGTAGCACTCGAATTCAACACCGCACTCGAATCGCAGATCATGGCGAAGAAGTATAAAGGATTCCTTAAGTAAGATGAAGGTAATATTGTTAGGTGCGCCCGGCGCGGGAAAAGGAACGCAAGCCGTAAAGCTTGCGGAGAGATATAAAATCCCTCACATCTCTACGGGCGACATATTCAGAAGCAATATAAAAGAAAAAACACCTATCGGGATCGTGGCTAAGTCCTATATCGATAAAGGGCAACTCGTTCCCGACGAGGTGACGATACAGATAGTTAAGGAAAGGCTCGAAAAAGACGATTGTAAAAACGGTTATCTTCTCGACGGATTTCCGAGGACGGTATCTCAGGCGGAAGCTCTGGACGGATTTTCGAAGGTAGACGTAGTGGTCAACATCGACGTGCCGCTTCACAAGCTCATGAAAAGAATCACGGGCAGAAGAGTGTGCGGAAAGTGCGGCGAAAGCTATCATATCGATTATCTCGGAGATAAGACGACGTGCGACAAGTGCGACGGAGAACTTATCCAGAGAGCGGACGACAACGAAGACACCGTGTCAAAAAGACTCGAAGTATACGAAAAACAGACTGCGCCGCTCATCGCTCACTACGATAAACAAGGCAAGCTTGTAAGCGTAGACGGCGACGGCGATATAAGCGCGGTATTCAAAGCCATCACCGAAAGGTTAGATTGAAAAAATGATATATATAAAGAGCGATAAAGAAATTGAGTTAATGAGAAAACCGTGCGAGATAGTGCGCGACGTGTTGTGTCTTTGCGAAGAGAAAATCAGAGCGGGCATGACCACGAAAGAACTCGATAAGATCGCCTGCGATTACATTACGTCCTGCGGGGCTACGCCGTCGTTCTTAGGATACGGCGGATTTCCCGCGGCGACGTGTATATCGATAGACGAGCAAGTCGTTCACGGCTTCCCTTCGGACAGAATAATCGAAGAAGATCAGATCGTAAGCGTTGACGTAGGCGCGTTTTTCAACGGATTCCACGGCGACGCGGCGAGAAGCTTATACGTAGGGCATATAAGCCCCGAAAAGAAAAAGCTCATCGACGTTACGAGAGAATGTTTTTTCGAAGGGATAAAAGGAATATGTATCGGAAGCGCGCTCGGAGATATCGGAGCGCAGGTTCAGGAGCATGCCGAAAAAAACGGATTCTCGGTTGTGAGAGATATGGTAGGACACGGCGTGGGGAGACATCTTCACGAAGATCCGTCCGTACCTAACTACGGTAAGAGAGGCGTCGGCGTGAGGCTGAAGAGGAACATGACGATCGCGATAGAGCCTATGATAAACATGGGCGGCTACGAGGTCGATATCGACGGCTGGAAATGCGTAACGAGCGACGGAAAACCGTCCGCGCATTACGAAAATACGGTTCTGATCGGTGATAACGGCGTAGAAATACTGACGTTATAAAGCAGTAAAACCGAAATAAAGCGTCGCTAAAATCTGATGGTAAAAAGTGTAAACTTTTTAACTTTAAAGGAAGAAGCTGGAAGCGGCGTTTGAAACGGGCGAAAGCCCCAAAATAAAATTGGAGGAACAAACTGTGTCTAAAGACGACGTTATAGAGGCGGAAGGCGTTATCGAAGAAGCGTTACCCAACGCGACGTTCAAGGTGAAATTAACCAACGGCTATGTGATAACGGCATATATCTCGGGGAAGCTTCGCATGAATTACATCAAGATAATTCCGGGCGACTCGGTAAAGATAGAAATGAGCCCTTATGATCTGACAAAAGGTCGGATAGTCTGGCGTAGCAAAAACTGACAATTTTGTTAATTTAAACTTAAAATCGGAGGATCAAAAAAATGAAAGTAAGACCATCAGTGAAACCTATGTGCGATAAGTGCAGAGTCATTAAGAGAGAAGGAAAGGTTATGGTTATCTGCTCCAAGAACAAGAGCCATAAACAAAGACAGGGTTAATTACTTTTCAATTCTCGGGAAACCGAAACACAAAAAAACAAATTTTAAAAAATTCGGAGGATATACAAAATGGCTCGTATTGCCGGCGTAGATTTACCAAGAGAAAAGCGCGTAGAAATCGGTATCACGTATATATACGGTATCGGCAGACCTACGGCAACTAAGATTTTACAGGCAACAGGCGTCAACCCCGACACAAGGGTTAAAGACCTTACGGAAGACGACGTTGCAAAACTCAGAGAATACATCGAACATCACCTTAAAGTAGAAGGCGAACTCAAGAGCGAAGTATCCCTTTCCATCAAGAGACTTATGGAAATCGGTTGCTATCGCGGCGTAAGACACAGAAAAGGTTTGCCCGTAAGAGGACAGAGTTCGAAGAGAAACGCGAGAACCAGAAAGGGTCCGCGTCGCACGGTCGCAAAGAAGAAGACCGCAAGCAAATAATAAAGGGAGGTAAACAGAAATGGCTGCTGTAAAGAAAGTCGTTAAAAAACGTAAAGAATCTAAAAACGTAGACAAAGGTCAGGTTCATATCAAATCCTCCTTTAACAACACCATCGTAACCGTTACCGATACAAACGGAAACGACATAGCTCACTGCAGTGCGGGTGCACTCGGATTCAAGGGTTCGAGAAAAAGCACTCCGTTTGCGGCTCAGCAGGCTGCGGAAACGGCTGCTAAGGCTGCAATGGAACACGGACTTCGTTCTGTCGAAGTTTATGTAAAAGGCCCCGGTCAGGGCAGAGAGTCGGCAATCAGAGCGCTCGGAAACGTAGGCTTGGAAGTTACGCTCATTCAGGACGTATCCCCCATTCCTCACAACGGATGCCGTCCGCCGAAACGTCGTAGAGTTTAATAGGGAGGTAAATAAGCGATGGCTAAATATACAGACGCAAAGTGCCGCTTGTGCAGACGCGAAGGCGGTAAGTTATTCTTAAAAGGCGACAAATGCTACAAAACTTCTTGTCCTTTCGAAAGAAGACCCGTAGCTCCCGGACAGCACGGAGCAGACAGAAAGAAGGTTTCGGAATACGGACTTCAGCTTCGTGAAAAACAGAAGGCAAAGAGAATTTACGGCATACTCGAATCCCAGTTCGGAGATTATTACGAGAAAGCCGACAGAATGAAAGGTATCACGGGTGAAAATATGCTTATTCTTCTCGAGAGAAGGCTTGACAACGTGGTATACAGAATGGGAATCGCGGTTTCGAGAAGCCAGGCGCGTCAGCTCGTAACTCACGCACACTTCAACGTAAACGGCAGACCCGTTGACATAGCATCCTTCCAGGTTAAGGTCGGAGACGTTATTTCCGTTAAAGAAGGAAAGAAATCTTCTCCTTATTTCGAGGCTTTAAAAAACTCTGCAAAGAGTTCCAAAATGCCCAAGTGGCTTGACTTCGACACTGAAAAGTTAGAAGGAAAAATTCTTGCACTTCCGACGAGAGAGGATATTGATTCGCAGATTAACGAACAGATGATTGTCGAGTTGTATTCTAAGTAATATATACCATAATAAATAATCAGGAGGTATATTTTTCTATGATGGAAATAGAAACGCCCAAGATAGTGACTGTAGAAAGCGATGACAGAACATATGCGAAGATAGTTGCCGAACCCCTTGAAAAGGGTTTCGGCTTAACCCTCGGAAACGCACTCAGAAGAACGCTTTTATCGTCTCTTCCGGGAGCGGCGGCGCAGGGTATCAAGTTCGCAAACGGCATTGTCAAACATGAGTTTTCCACAGTGCCCGGAGTGAAAGAAGACGTTACCGAAATAATATTGAATATTAAGGGCATAGCGTTTAAAACCACCAGCACGGCTTCCGATTTCAAGAAAGTATTAAGGCTTTATAAGACGGGTCCCGCAATAGTAGTTGCAGGCGACATCGCGTCGGATATGGAAGTAGAAGTACTCAACAAGGATGCGTATATCTGTACGCTCGACAAAGGCGCCGTACTCGATATGGAAATCACCGTCGGCAGAGACAGAGGTTATAAAGGCGCAGAACACAACAAGACGGAAGAAATCGATTATATTCCTATCGATTCCATTTATACGCCTGTTAAAAAAGTCAGTTACAACGTGGAAAGCACGCGTGTCGGACAGAATACCGACTATGACAAACTGACGCTCGAAGTGTGGACGAACGGAGCATTTTCGGGTAAAGAAATAATAAGTCTCGCGGCTAAAATTTTAGGCGAGCATATCCAGCTTTTCGCGCTCAGCACCGTTATGAGCGGACCTATCGTAGTTCCCGCAAAGCAGGACGATATGATGACGATAAGAAACATGAGCATAGAAGAGATGGATCTTTCCGTGCGTTCCTACAATTGCTTGAAGAGAGCAAACATCCACACCGTAGACGATTTGACGAAAAAGACGGAAGACGACATGCTTAAGGTGAGAAACCTCGGCAAGAAGTCTTTAGACGAGGTAATCTATAAATTAGGCACCTACGGTTTATCATTAAAAGAAAAGGAGGACTAAAGAAATGCCAAGAAAATTAGGTATGACAACCACGCAGAGAAAAGCGGTATTAAGAAATCAAGCGTCGAACCTTTTGTGGTATGGCAGAATCGAAACTACTCTCGGCAGAGCTAAAGAACTCAGACCGTATGTAGAAAAGATTATCACTCTTGCCGTCAACAGCTATGAAGACGTTGTAGAGACTACCGTTACAACCAAAGATAAGAAAGGTAAGGACGTTACCGCTAAAGTTCTGAAGGACGGAGGCAAGAAACTTGCCGCAAGAAGAAAGATCATGGCTTTGACCTATGACATTCAGGAGCAGAGAGGTAAAGACGTTACCAAAAATGCAGACGGAGAGGTTAAAGTTACGAGAGAATCCATAAAGGATTTCAAGGCGAGAACGGCAGGCGTTAAGCATCCGCTCGTCGAGAAGATATTCAACGATATCGCTCCCGAATATGCTCAGTCCGGAAGAAAGGGCGGTTATACGAGAATTTATCAGCTCGGCATGAGAAGAGGCGACGCCGCAGACGTTGCCATCATCGAGCTTGTTAAATAATCGATAATCGGCTTTAAACCGATTTTAGTCACAATCGGTTAGATTTTCTTATGTAATGTTCCGAAGGCGCGTCCGACGGAATAAAACTACATATGATATGACGAAGGGTTCTTTAAACGAACCCTTTTTGTCGTACAAAATTTTCGGGCGGGGAAAGCGAATAACCGTTATACCGTGCTTTTATCCCTCCCGATAGTATCTGCATCGTTTTATATACCGCCGTCGGGCAGGAAAGTCTATACGCTTAAACCCCATATATGATGCCGTTGAAAAACGAAATATCATGCCGTCTCTAGCGTAGAATAAGAAAAACTTGTCGAAAAGGATAATTTTTTTTATCGCAAGAAAAAAAAGAGAGCGAGTAACGACAAAAAGTGCCGATAATCGACTTATAGGCGGACTTATTTTCTTTTTTGTATTTTTCGGGTAGACAGGACAGAAAAAATTTAGTACAATCAAAGGCAAAAATGCTTAAAAATTGTTGATTGTATTGTTAAAAATATCTGAATTGAGTGGTATCTGCGAAAAAAACAGTCGGAAAATTTTATAAAAA
>JAJWOJ010000320.1 GCA_021635425.1 Clostridiales bacterium
TATGGTAACTCCTTTCGTTATTCTTGTAAGTTTTTTGGTAAATAAGTTTACGCCGGACGTTGACTTTTAAAAGATTTTAATATTGAGGAGATAATCAATGCGTAAAATAACGGGTAAAAGATTCGGCGGAGCCGTCCTGTTGTTGTTTACGGTTTGCGTTGCGCTTTCGCTGTCGGTTACCGCGAGAAGTTATGTGGCGCATGCGGCGCAACACGAAACGAATGTTGTCGACCGATTCGATACGTTGTCCGACTCCGAAAATTGGATTCGGAACGATTTTCAAATGCGGCGGGAGAATTACTCCGTAATGTTTGCGGGACCTTTGCACGAATGGGACAGTCCCGTTTTGTTCACCGATTACAAAATCGAAGGCGACTGTGAAATTCGGTTTAAGATTACGGCGGAAAATATGCCGTCGGACGGACAAGGCGCCGACTGGTTCGGTATACAGTTCGGGCACGAAAGCGCGCAAAGTGCTACGTTGCGCGCCGCGGCGATGCTGGTATGCCATCGGGATTATATACAGTTGATGGACAGAAACGACGGCAAAGAAACGCGCTTGTCGGATCGTACTTTATCGCAGAACCTTTCTACCGACAAAATCAATCCCGATACGGAAAAACGATATGAAGCGTTTGACGACAGCATGATTGCCAAAGCATTGCGCGGAATGACGAACGTGAAGTTCGTGTTACGCAAAACTTCCGAAGTACAATCGGGCGACGGAAAACCCGTATACGAACTGCAATATTATTGTTGGAGCGACAGCCAATTAGAGACAATGATTCCGATAATATCATGGAACATAGCCGCCGACGGATATTTCGGCTTTTCCATGTTCAATAATATGTCGGTTCGCATTTACGATTTCGAAATACGGGAAAATAACGAGAGAGTCGCTTATTCCGATCTTTCGGATACGGAAAATTCGCTCGGATACGATACTACCGAGTATTCGTGGTGCGTGAACAAATTAAGTCCCGAGCAAGTTATGCTCGGCGCCGATACGGTTATTAGCACCGACGAAGTAAATAACGGTATGCTTCTGAGTAAAAAAGCGATTACAACCGATCCGCATTGCGAAGAGCAATTTTCGATTGCGTTGGATGTGAATGTGGGGTCGCTTGCGAATCAATCGTCATTCGGAATAGGTTTCGGACTTTCTCCGTATGCCGTAACTCCCGACGAAAATAACTTTGCAGGCATACAGGGCATGCCGGACGGTAAATGGCGTTTTGTGCTGACGAAATACGGAAAAGAAAAAATGTCGAGTGTGCAGTACGATAATTTGCCGAGTGGAACGCAAAAATTACATTTTGTGGGATATTACGACGGCAGTATCGAAGTTTCTTTCGGAACTTATTCGGAAGTGTTTGCCGGTATGGATTTTGCGGGTAATTTTGCCGTGGCAACGATGGGGGATATTGCAAGCGAAATAGTATTCGATAATGTTTCGATAAAGGAAAACCATAGTGTGGAAATTGCGAATCAACCGCAAGATATGGCAATCGATTTCACGGGTTTGAGAGAAACGCAAGATGAAGGACAAACCTATTACGGTAAATATGTAGACGACACAAAATGGTTTCGCGGAAGCGGAGTAACGATACCGCGCTATTCGAGCAAACAAGAGAGAAATTACGTACAATTTGCCAACGCGAATGAAAAATCGGTATTCGGTTCGAAGTGGCGTTACGAACAGTTTATATGCCGATTCGGCATTACGGTATCGCAAAATAAAGACGATGCGTCCACGGGTAGCGCAATCGGTTTGTCTTTCGGTAAAACGGGACTACTGAGCGGTTACGATACTTGCCCCGGAATTTTCTTTGTAAAAAGTGATAACGGAATGCGTATGCGCGTGTATAATGCCGCTTGCGATGAAGCGGTGGTGGGCGGATATGTGCATATAGGCAACGCCTACAATCTTTGGGAAAGCAACGATGCGGAAAAAAATCCCGTCACTTACCGCGTGATGGTCGTTGCCGGAAGCGGTGTGGCAAAAGTGTATTTTGCGCCCGAAGGCGCAGATGCGGCGGAAATGCAAATATGCAGGGCAACATTAAGGGATTTTAACGGATACGGCTATGTAACGGTTGCGGGGTTCGGCGGCGCTTCTTTCCATTTGGAAGATTTTTCCATTGTCAATACGACCGGCAATGCGGCATCTTCTATGGCGAAAGAAGATGTGTTGCGTTTGACGGAAGACGAGATGAAGGAATTTACTGCCGAAAATTCGGCAAAATGGCAAGACGGTGCCGTTCGCATAGGTGTGAGTTCATCGCTAAAAACAAACCGTAACTATACCGATTTCCTTGCCCGTATCGATATTACCGCTTCCAACGCGTCCGGATTTTCGGTAACTTTCGGTAACGGTTCTGCGATACGTTTCACAAAAGAAGGATTGGTATCTTCCCTCGATAAAACGGTGGGACAACGACAATTCGAATACGACGATTTAATTGCGGGAGGAACGATTCTGTTGGAAGCAATGAACGGGAAACTTATCGTCGGCGCATCGAAAAAAAACGCACCGGAGCGTTTTTTGTTCCAACCGATTGCCATATATGATTATGACGGTTCTGCCGGATGTATATCTGTCTCAACGGATGCCGACACAACTGTATCGTTAAGCGAATTCAACGTTTATTCGCTTCGTCCCACTGTGCAAATAGAACGGGACGATTATAAAGACGGCAAAGGTGCATTTGCGGTAAAGCCCGCGCCGGTCGGCGTGAGCAATGACGGTGACGGTAGGGTTTTCCCCGTATGGGGTATCGTTTTGATCGCGGTCGGTACGGCGGTTGTGTGCGCGGGCGCCATAGTTGCGGTTGTGTTGTGCGTAAGGAGAAAGAAACGCAATGAAAAAGAATAAGTTTGTGAAATTCATATCAATCGTTTGCGTATGTTTGTGTATGGGGCTGTGTTTTGCGGGATGCGACGATAATGCGAACGGTAAAAAAG
>JAJWOJ010000321.1 GCA_021635425.1 Clostridiales bacterium
TTCTTTTATATTATAGATGTTTTACGGGCAAAGTTGCCGTTACGCGAAGATCTTTTCCGCTTATTGTTTCCGCTTTTATGCCGCCGCCGTGAATTTCGGTTATTGCTTTTGCAATCGAAAGTCCGATGCCGTGTCCGCCCGTCGCGGAGTTTCTCGAAGCGTCGGTACGGTAAAATCTGTCGAAAACGTGCGGCAGATCTTCTTTTTTTATCTCGTTTTCCGTTTCGTTGAAAACCGATAAAACCGCGGATTTTTTATTCGTTGTTAAGTTTACGGTAAGTTTTCCGTTTGCGGGCGAATATTTGACGGCGTTTTCCAAAAGAACCGAAGCAAGCCTTCGGATAGCGTCGGGCGAGCCGTAAAGAGTTATGTCGGGCGTTATATTTGCCGAAAAATCGAGATTTTTTCCTTTTATCAGCGGAGTAAACGAGTTAACCGTTTCCGAAACCACGTCCGAAAGGGGCATTTCAGCCATGGCGGGCTTATGTTCCGATTCTTCCATTTTGGAAAGGTATACGAGGTTGTTGGTAAGCTCCGTCATGCGTTTTGTCTGCGATCTGATATCCTCGAGTTCTTCGACTTGTTCGCCGCTTTGTCCGTCGCTTTCCAAAAGGTCTAAATTGGCGTTTATTATGGTAAGCGGGGTTTTCATTTCATGCCCCGCGTCGGAAACGAATCGTTTTTGTTTTTCGTAGCTTTCCGCAATCGGTTTTACTATTTTCCCCGATATAAGAACGAACACCGCGAACATAATCACGCATCCGCCGAGTCCGACGCTTACGCTTACCCACAAAAAGGCTCTGAACGCGTCGAGCTTTCGCCCGCAGTCGAGAAAAATTATGTCCGTTTGGTCGCCGCTTGTCTTTTTCGCAAAGCGGAATTGCTTTATAAAACCTCTTGAACGGGACGAAGAAAGGGCTTTTTCGGTGTAATCGGATACGGACGAATCGTCTACGGAAAGTATTTTCGAAAGATCTGTTTTAACGATTTCGCCGCTTTCGGAAACGGTAACCGTGAAGTAACGCGATTCGTAAGGAATTTCGGGCGACATTCCGCCGTGAGCGGGGGCTTTAATGCCGTCGTGAGAATTTTCGGGCGGGGGAGAGTTTTCGTGGGCGGGGTCGTCGGGGTGAATGAGAAGGTCTATCGTCGAGTCGCTTTCTTTAACCACCACCGAATAGTTTATCGCGTTCATGATTCCGCAAAGCGCGCTCATCAGAACGAGCATGGAAATTGTCGCGAGAATTATGAACTTTCGTTTAAGCTTGATTATCATCGGTTTCCTCCAGACAGTAGCCTGCGTTTCGCGATGCTTTAATCTGAACGTTCGCGCCGAGCGCGGTCAGTTTTTTTCTGAGATAGGAAATATACGCCCACACGACGTTGATTTCGGCTTCGCTGTCATAGCCCCACACCTTTTCCATAAGCTGTTCGGTGGACAAAACCATTTCGGGGTTTGCCATAAAATATTCGAGCAGCTGAAACTCTTTGTTCGTAAGGCGAAAATTGCCCGTAGGAGACGATAACTCGAAAGTTTTTCGGTCGAGCGAGACGTTGCCGAACTTTAATTTTCCGCTTGTTTCGGAGTTTCCGCGCGTTGCGGCTCTTATGCGGGCGAGCAGTTCCCTCGTGTCGAATGGCTTAGGCAGATAGTCGTTCGCGCCGCTGTCAAGCCCCGCAACTCTGTCTTCGATTTCGGATTTCGCCGTCAGCATTATTACAGGAACTTTGTTTCCCGATTGGCGAACCTTCCTTAAAACGGAAAGCCCGTCGATTTTCGGCATCATGATATCGAGAATGACTAAATCGTAATTTCCGTTCATGATGTAGTTCAGGGCTTCCTCTCCGTCGTAAACCGCGTCGGCGGAATATTTGTTCTTTTCGAGTATTTTGACGATCGCTTTTGCGAGCGATTGTTCGTCTTCGGCAAGAAGAATACGCATGCCAAACCTCCCGTTTTTCTTTTATTATATCCCTTGTTCCTTAATTTAACTTAAAAATTCCGCGTGTAAATTTACGCAGCAAAGCTTCGTTAAAAACAGAAAATTGCGCGATAATCGACTTATAGCCGCGTTTTTGCTGTTTAATAACGTTTTTTAACGCGGTGAGAAAATTTATATGCCGCATACATTATGCCCGCCGCGATTTCCGAAAAGACGAGAACGTACAGCAATACGAATATCGGATAGGGAAAAGCGTTTAAAAACGGAACGAAGAAATTGAGTTTTATGTAAGGACCTATGAAAAACATATTCACTTTCTGCCCCGTGACGGCGGGAAGGAGAAAGTTGAGAATTTCGGCTATAACGATAGTAACGGAAAACACGAAAAACGTGTTACGATACAAAATCAAATCGTAATCTTTCGCATACGCGCAAAGAGCCGCAACGCCCGTAACTACCATAAGAACGTGGTGGAGAAGAGATTGAAAAACTATCCCGAAACACGTTGTTTTCCCCACGACCGATTCGGGCGCGATCATAACGAGAAGCCCCGCAAAGAGACAGTAAGTCGCGTTGAATGCGGAAATCGCGTCGTAAACCTTTCCTTTTTTCAAAATCGCCGCGATTACGTAAGTGTAAAGCGGCATCGAACAGAACTGAAAGGGGAAATAGTACCAATTATATGAAGGGATATCTTTTGCGAAAGTGAGAATAAATTGTTTGTAAAGTTCGCCAGCCCACATCAGAGCCGCCGAAACGACGTAGCACGCGTTAAGCGTTTTTTTCGAGTCCTTTAACGAGAGGTAAACGACGAGCGCGATAAGCCCGAGCATCGCCGCGACGCATATAAAATAAAACCAATCGTAAGGGCTTTGCCTCGGCGATGTCGGTTTTGAAATCAACTTCGCTAATTTTATTATTTTCTCCATATTGAGACTATTTTAATATAAATTTAGCAAAATGTCAACTTTCATTGAGTTATCGTTTGTCGCTATTGATTTTATTGCTTAAATG
>JAJWOJ010000322.1 GCA_021635425.1 Clostridiales bacterium
TATTTTTTATTTCGCCCGTTCATCGCATGCGCGTAAATCCGTCAAGGATAAACCGACTCACTAATATTTTATCATATCGCGCAACGCCTTGTCTTGCTTTATTTTACTTAATTTCACGTAAAAAGTGCTTTTTTATACGATGTTCGTTATTTTTCCCCGATTACTTTTTACGAAAAACGCGGACGCTTTTTATAAAAAGCGTCCGCATTAAGTTTTGTTTCGTATTAAATTACCATTTCGACTTCCGATAACCTGCGGCTTTGAGTTTAGCGATTTCTCTTTTCATTTCGTCGGATTTCAATTTTTTCATGTCGCCTTTACCGTCGACGCAGTCCGACTCGCTACAAGTTTTTATAAATTTTTTAGTTTTGCGGTTGACCAGCAACATATCAACGTCGTCGTAACCGTGATTCACGGCAGCAGGCGAGAAAAAGCAATTCCAATCGTCGCTATTTTTATAAATCGCGTCTATTCTCTTAAATCCCTTTTCATACCGCCTCTTTAATCGAAAATATATAGCGTTACAGAGAAACGGAAGCGCAGAAAAAATCCATCTCTAACCCGACAAAACCGACGTATATACGCCCATTTGCCATTCTTGACATAACGATTTCACACTTTCCGTCGCTCGGAAAGCACGTATCGACCGAAACGTTTTCGCAATCCGTAAACGTCAATTCCGCAAACCCTTTTTTAGAAAATTTATTGTGGATCTTAAACGAAACCTTAAGTGTCTTTTCACTTATTCCGAACGTTCCTATCGATTGGACGTTTACCTTCAAAATCTTCGGCGAAAACTCACCGAAAGCGGCTTTCCAGCCAGTAATCAAATCGGCATAGTTATTATCCGTACGCACAGGCTGTTTAGAACTCTTCCCGAAGGCTATAATCATATTGCCTTTGTCGTCGACCTCAAAAGACGGGCAATCGGACAACTCTATCTCGCAACCGTGAATAATATCTTCCAACGGATTATACGGCACGTAAATATCCATGTCGCCATTTTTGCCGTTTAACGAAAACGACGTCATATCCGCGCCACCGCCACACGCTTCCAGACGCGCTCTCAACCCTTGCCCGCGCTGCGGTCCGCTTAGAGAATTATGTAAAAGAGAACACTCTTTCGTTTGCGATGCTCTTGCAGCGATTTTCAAAAATCCGTCATTCGTACGGTATTCTCTGTTATGCTTATCGATTAACTCCGATTCGCAATAAACGTCGATTATATCATTCGTTGAAATCTTATAACACTCGCAATTTTCAAGCATAACCGTAACGGATTCATATTTTTTAATAAAATTTTTATCGATAACTATCTTTTGCATATTGCCATTCTATCTCCCGACGTTTTCGTTATACCTTTAATTATCGCCAACTCTATTCGCCGAATAATTTTAACGTACTAACTATGACAATATCGGTCATAGTTAATTTTTTTTTTACATTCTCGGTTGTTTTATCACAAACGAAATTAGAATACGATATTTGCATCCTACAAAAGGAAATAAATCGCAGCGTAGCAATAGCAAAGGAATGTAATTATAAATCTATGGTGTTATCATAAAATTGCCCGGCTGTATTATATTCTTCATCTTTCTCTCTGCTATGCCAATACTCGTAATTATTCGGATTACATTGATTCGAATGGTTATCGTGATTAGCCCAATACGCTTTATTATTAGGATTATGTTGATTAGCGTAATTATCTAACTCTCTTTGACTATGCGTATAGCACGATACTTTTTTACTCATTTTTTCTCCTCCTTATTTTATCACCCCCACGTAATCGAGCATATTATATGCAGATTCCTTTTTAGCATCTTTTACCCTATCGCCTTTTCCTTCCGTATACTTTCCGTTAAGAATACAGCGAACCGTAAACTCATGACTGTTGTCGTCGAATATAATATCATTTATCGTCTTATATTCCGGTTTAGGTATATCTTTGTTCTGGCAAAACTCTTGCAACATATTGATTGCGTTTTCAAATGAAATCTCGATATTTGCAAATGAAGATTCTATATCTTCCAATTGTGAAAATACGATCTCGGCAGCCCTTTTTTCAGCGGTTTTACCGTTATAGCCTCGTCCTTCCCCCTTAACGTTTCGTTCGTTGACGTAACATGTAGAAACAAACCCGTCGGCAGTTTGGTAGGTTTTATACATCGGTTTCTCATACCCGTATTTATCACACCATTCCTGAACTAAATTTTTATAACTGATTTTGACTTTTCCATCGTATTCGTCCAATTCGAAATCAAATTCCAATAACGGTAAAACTATATCTCTCGTCTTACGTAAATTTCTTTCGGTGTCAATATAAATTGCCCCGACAATACTTTCAAACAAATCTTCTAAAACAGAAATGCTGTTATCTACGCCTTGCTTTTCGTCGCCTATGCTTACCCTCAAAAATCGATGCAAATCGAGTTTTCTCATCTTTTTTGCCAGGAAATTCTTATTAACCATAAAACTACGTATTGATGAAAAATCACCCTCGTCAAGACTACTATATAGCCCACTATCGTCTTTGCCCGAATACCTGTCGAGTAATTTATCTACAACAATTAAAGATAAAACAGAATCACCAACGAATTCCATTACCTCGTTGCTTTGTTCTTGCGGGTGCTCGTAATGATATGAAGATCTTGTAAATGCTTGCGATATCAATTGTTTATCTTTGAATCGATATCCGATTGTTTGCTCAATTGTTTCTAATGCTTCTTTTTTTAACACGCTTACTCCTTCGGGAAAAGAAAAATCCCTTGCTTTTATTTTCGCAAAGGATATAAAAACAGCTCGCAAAAATGATAGACTTATCCCTCGCGAGCAAACAATACGTAAATTAAATTTTATATATTTGGCTTATCACAAATTTTATTTACGTCTAAATAAAAAGTGTATTAAACAAAATACATACAACGTAAGTTAAGTATCCTTTGCAACAACATCGTAT
>JAJWOJ010000323.1 GCA_021635425.1 Clostridiales bacterium
GCCTATTTCGTTTTCGATGAGTTTCGTTCCTAAATTATAGTCGTTACCGATTTCTCTGTAATATTCGAATTCGTCAAGGTTTTTAGCGAGCCGAATAACCTTTTCCGTATCTGCCGACGTTACCCCGGCGAACTCCATTACGGCGGATAGTTTATATAAATTCTCTGAAATCGCGTCTTCCGTTGCACCTAAACGGTTAATGGCTGACGATATGGCGTTTACGCTTTCTAAATCGTTTTTCTGCAATAAATCGTTGAAATAATCCTCCCATTCTTCATCGCCACCGCAAAAATCGATCTTTTTGTTGCATTCGCTTATATCGCCTGCGCCGATTCTTTTTAACGCCCTTTCTATTTCGGTCTTCTCGCACGGGAAATATATATAGTCTTTTTCCCCGTCCTTTTCTATCGCCACTCCAAGCACTTCGCCGCCGGTGTAATAGTACGACGGAAAGCCTTTGCCTTTATATACCTCTTCAAACGCTACGTCTTCGTTGCGGAAAAGCAACCCATAATTCGTAGGTATTCCTTTGCCCGTCGACAGCAATTCTCGACCGATTTTTTCCAAATCCATTTTTTCGAGTTCGTCTACACCTATACAACCCCTACTGCTTAGCACCCGATTATATCCTATATTTTTCAAATTCGATATATCTTTTACCAAAGTGTAACAGTCAAGATTGAAAGTCAAATTTATCATATCTTGAACCGTAAGATATTCCCTCGTTTCTATCGCCGCAAAAAAACAACGTCGGTTTTCATAACTATCGAAACCATTAATCCTTTTGCCAAGATAATTTACTTCGTCAAAATCTACAATCTTGCCTTCAAGAAAAGAAAAATCTTTCAAAAATATAACGCTTTTTATGAAAACACGGTTGTCTATCAGTTTCAAATCTTTACATATCAACTGATATTGATCTTCATCGCAAGGAAATTCGATTCTTTTTTCTGCCCGCTTATTTTGAATAATAAATTCCATAAACATAGTTCGCCATTCTCCTGTTATTCTTGCGTTGCAAGAAGTCCGCAACGCCGAAGTTGCAGCGCCTGACTTATCAACTTATATATTTTCGGCGAAACAAGACTTCTGTCCGATAAATCACCGAGCGTCAGATATTTCGTGCCGTATTTGATATCCTTTGCCGCGCCGAGCAATATATATCCGTCCTCCGTTATCCCCGACAACCGTACGTTGTTCAACAATATTTTTCCGTAAATCGACGCCTGCTTTGCTCGCCGCCACAGACACGGCTCCGCCGACAGCAAATATACCGCGCTCACCGTTTCCTTATCCTTGCGATTCGTCTTTTTCATTCCTTCCCGAAATGCCTGCCTGTGCCGTTCATTTTTGAAATACATTCTTTCTACCTCCGAATTTTTGATATAAAAAAAACCGATCGCATTTCCGCAATCGGCTGTCTTTCTATTATAACCGCATTGTCATATTCATAGATAAATCTTCAACCATTTCTACGTTTTCAAGGTATTTCGGATCGATGATCAATTCCGATTCTCCGCGTTGGTCGATATATGCGAATATATGCTTTTTATCTATTTCTGCCTGATATATTTTTCCTTGTTCCTCAAATCTCCCTGCAAACCATTTTGCCGTTTCGTAATTAGACGTCCAGGACAACACCCGAACGTTCTTTCCGTTATATTCGGTTACTCCGCGATAAGCCGTTACTTTTTCCGGTAGTTCCTGCCATTTTTTATATCCCGCTTCGCTCATTAAAAACTTTTTATCTGCGCGCCTGAACATACTCGTCAGTTCCGTTTTCGTGAAGTTGGGATTTATATTCGGCTGTTCATCGCGTACCCAGCACTCGGCAAGCGTTTTGGCAAAATCTTCTTCCGACAAATACTCCTGCACATATTTTAAAAACGTCAGACAATACGGTTTCGTAACGTAGAAAAATATTTCACTCGCAGACTTCGCTTTCTCTATACGAATTTCTTTTTCTTTACGCCATTTCTCAAAACCGTCTTCCGTCATAATATTCTCAAAAGATGGTACGCCTTCTTTAACGCTTACTAACGCATACCCCGAATCGGTAAACGGGTGTTTTACTATTGCCGGCGACATTTCCGTCCTTATCGGTTTCATTGCCAAAAATATTTTCGCAACTTCCTTCACGCCGTCCAAATTCGTCTGTTTCATTTTTCATATTCACCGTGTAAAATCGTCTTCGTTCGTTTCGCTGACCTTATTTATTCCCGAAAAAAGCGTTTTTTGCTTTTTCGCTAAAACCGGCATTAACTGCGCGCGGTATCTTATATCGGCTACCTTGTCGAGGTATATCCCTATCGTCGTTATAAACGGCTCGCCGTTATTCGTTATTGTAACGTCGCCGCGCTTTCCGTTCTTACAAATAAAATCTGCCACTTCCTCAACGCTTTGAAGTTGCTTGCTCTCGTCTTTCGAATAGCCCATAAGGTTCAATTTTTCCGTTAAATCCATAATTCCATTCTCCTGATTTTTTGGCATAAAAAAAGACGTATAGTTTTTTACGCTATACGCCAAAATTTTTATGTAAATAATGCAAGAAACATATAATAATTGAAGTTCGGCAGTTCAAACCTGACAGGTTATTAAAAAATATCTATGATTTTGTAAAAAAATTTACCGCCTTTCGGACACGAAAAAAGCCCGATAAAATCGGACTTTTTCGCAGAAATATCTTTTTTGTATTCCTGATATGGCTCCCCGTGTAGGGTTTGAACCTACGACCCTCCGGTTAACAGCCGGATGCTCTACCGCTGAGCTAACGAGGAATAAGATTAGGAAATTCAGCTCACAAATTCCCTGTTTGTGTCCTCTGCAAGTGCTTGACCTTGCTGCTGTCTTTTCGGTGTCAACCTGTACGGTTGCTCTACCGCTGAGCTATCGAGGAATATAATGTGGCAACGACCTATCCTCCCGGCAGGTCACCCTGCAAGTACTTTCGGCGCG
>JAJWOJ010000324.1 GCA_021635425.1 Clostridiales bacterium
ACAATTTAATACGGAATTGCGTAGGCTTATGGTCGGTCTGAAACAGAGACAATGTAAAGCCATAGGATAAACAATTTCATTCGGACGGTTAAACCAGACATAAATGAGAGGCCGCCGATAGACGATAGGATTTCTATAATTTTATAGAATCCGTCGTTTGTCGGCGGTTTTTTTCGTTTCAAGAAAAATTAAAAAAATCAAAAAAAGTTTTTCAAACAGGAAAAAAACCTTCCGGTTTGAGTTTTAGAATAACGCCAAGAAAAGCGAAGGAGGTGAAATCGGATATGACGGCAAGCGAACGCAGAAACGCGATCCTTGAGGATTTGTGTATGCGTAGATTTGAAAGAATTAACAATCTTGCGTTTCAGTACGGCGTAACGGAAAGAACGATCCGCAACGATATTATGATATTGTCCTTAGAATATCCGATTTACACCGCCCAAGGCAACGGAGGCGGAATCTATGTAGACAAAAATTTCAGATTAGGCAAGGTGTTCCTCAAAAACGAGCAACAGGAATTATTGGAAAGGCTTTTGCCGGGGCTTGACGGCAAGGACGCCGAAGTGATGAAAGCGATTTTGAAAACATTTGGGTTGGAAGGAGCGAAAAAATGACGAAGAAAGCGGAAACGGATTATACGATCAAAGTCAACGGTATGCCGAACTATGCGAATATACCGAAGGCTGTTTTAGAGCCGATAGTAAAGAAATTTCTCGAAAACATTTTGAGAGAACAACAAGAGAAAAAGGAGACGTAATTTTATGGAAGACGTAAGAAACGGTTGCGACAAACTTGTCTGTCGCATAGATAAGTCGGAAAGACTCGTGGAAATCGTAATGAAAGGCTGTAAAACGACGATACGTTTTAAGTCCGATGGAACGGTCGAAATCAAAAACGCGCAGACTGCGTAGTGTCTGAAATCATATAATCCGCAGACCGCAAGACGGCAAAGGAAAGCAAATCTCAAACGCTTTTTCTATGCCGTCTTTTCGTTTGCGGAAAAGTACCGGCTCTGCGGATTTTTATCAAATTCAAGGAGCGAAAAAATGAAAGAATACACTTATTACTTTGCGGACGGCACAAAGAACACTATAGAAGTCGAAGAAAAATGGTATGACCTTCTTAAAGAAATGGACGAGGCGGAACGGAAGCAAAAATATAATTACGAACGCCATAATTATCCGCTTTCGCAAGTGGATTATGAGGGCGAAACTTTTGCCGACTATTCGGCCGATCCTTTTGAAAAAATGGTTGCAAAAATAGATAAAGAAAGAATATCAGCTGCTTTGACTACATTGACGGATTGCCAAAGGACTTTATTTGAAAAGGTGTTTGTCGAACGCAAGAAAATAACTGAAATTGCGAAAGAAGAAGGCGTTTGTCATCAGGCAATCAGCCAAAGAGTGGAGCGTCTTAAGGCGAAATTAAAAAAAATATTGGCGTAGACCGTAGCAAAACGCGGATTTCGAGCCTATATAGTGAGAACGTTGAAAAGGAGGCGTAAGGAAATGCAACGATTCAGAGTTGAATGTAATTTTGGCAGTAAGTATTTTGACGATATCTTTAATGCTCGCAGGTATTTCTATAAGTGTATAGAAAGAGACCTGCAGGTGGAATTATGGAAGGTAACGTATCATCTGTGCGAAGAAAAAAGAGAATATTCGGCAACGCAAGAGTTAATGGAATTTTACGGATATTTGCCTTTTTGAACATCAGATAATTTTTGAACGATAAAAGGGTATAGCGATAAAAAATTCGACGCACAGCGGCCGCGCGTCAAGGATTTTATCGGCTGAAACGCAATGTTTCGTAAAATATCGTTCAACGGTTATATTCGCGGATGCCCTGCGTTATGGGCAATATTAAAAAACATAAGGAGAATTTCAATGGCGAACAACAACGAAAGACGTTGGAGCGTTCCGTCCAAGCGTGCGAAAGGTTACGCAGAAGAACGCAAAGCAAAAGTCCATCAGCACGGACCTAAAGAAGGTAAGGAACTTACCGATTACGAGGCAGGTATGAGGTCGGGCTATCTTCAGGCTCAGTCCGATCACGCGGGGCTTTTCAAGTACAAAAAGGCTTTAGCCGAGGGTAAAACCAAAGCGGAAGCAAAAAAGATTTCCAGACAGAAAGGTAAAAAATAATAATCAGGAGGACAAACAGTTATGGAAAACAAAATTATCGTAGAAAAAGGCACTTTTGAATACAACGACAAGGAATATTCTTCGTATTTCATTGCGGGTAAAATCAAGGGAAAGGACGTAAAGGTAGCGTTGATGCCGCCCGATAAAGGCGGTTGGGCAGTGCTCGATATCCTTTTCAGCGATACCAATCAAGGCGAACTTGTGGTTAAGCCGTATGAACTGAAAGACGAAAAAACGGGCAAGGTAACGGCAACCGGCAATACTTATGCCGTAAGAACCGTTGACGAAAACGGAGAAATTTACGAATGCCCCGTAAAACCGTTCAAGAGTTCGGATAAAGCGCTTTTGAATATGCTTTTGAGATAAGCATAACCTTTGTAAAAACTACGGTTTGCTTTTAAGCAGATCGTAGTTTTTTTACTAAAAATCTAAATTTCGGAGGAAAACTTAATGATTAACAAAGAAAAATTCAAGTGGATTGCCGTATTTACGGCTCTCATTCTTCTCTTTGCAGGCGTAATTACTTCCCTTGCAATCGCTATCGGCAATAAGCCCGTGGAAGTAAAGACTGAAGGACAGGACGTTTCGGCTGCAACCGAGGATAACCCTATGGTTTTGCTTACTATGGGCAATGCAACTATCTTTCGGGCTGCGCCCGAAGTAAGCAAGGGTGACACACCCGAACAGGTATATGTTTCGCAAACGGTAACGGCAACAATTACGCCGACTACGGTTGTAGATAAATACGTTACTTGGTCTGTCGCTTGGGCAAACGACGCTCCGCTCAAAGACAAGA
>JAJWOJ010000325.1 GCA_021635425.1 Clostridiales bacterium
CGTAAGGCTTTATAACTTTCGCAAGCCCCAGCACAAGATTGCCCTGCCGCCTTTTGTAATCGGCTTCGATGTCCCGAATAATCGTGAGTTTGCTTTCGTCGATTTTGTTGTGATACTTCGGAAAGTTCTTCTCGATTTCCTCCGCCGCTACGTTTTTATCCGTAACGACATACTCTCTGCCGCAAATGCGTTTGATAACCGCTTCCTTGCGTTTGAGTTCCCGCATGAATCTCAGGTGTGCTTTGCGCGCTTTCCCGTCGTAGCCGAGCATCATCGCAACGATGTCGTCCACCCGCCCTTTGTATGCCGTCATATCTTTGCTTCCGTAAGTGAGCCTGCCTTTTTCGGGCAAGGCTTTGGCAAGAGCCGTTACCGCCTCTTTGATTTCGTCCTTGCTCGTCATTGCTTTTCTGATTGCCGTCATACCCCTCATCGCTCTGATTGCCTCCACCCGCGATCGATAAAGTTTATCTCTGCCGCCGTCTATGTAAAGCCCAAGCCTGACGAACAGATTGTCTATCGCCGTCTTTTCGATTTTTCCGCGCCGCCTGTAACCAAGCGTTCCATCTTTCCCCTTGTATTTCGGTTCTTTCTCCCAGAACACGAAATGAAAATGCAAGTGTTCGGGGCGATCCAAGTGCAACGCGCACATCAGGTCGATATTGTTTTTATCAAGCTTCGCGTCCTTGAAAAATTGTCCGAACGTCGCCTTTATCATTCCGATACACTTTTCCGGCGTGTCGATTTTATACGACTGCTCTTTATTCAGCGATACGAACCCGTGCCAGATATTACCCTTGTTCTCTTTCAGCCGCGCTTGCATTTCCGTAACTTTTTCCTGCGACAAAATCCCCTCGCCGTTAAACACGCCCGTGGACTTTTGCAGGTATTCGAGCGCGGTAATCTTTCCCGCCTTCTTGCCCGTTACCTTGCCTTCCGTCGTGATATATTTGTATACGTTCTCGCCGCCCGTCATATCGTAAAAGCCGCGCTCCGCTCTATGTGCCTCTCTTTCGAGTCCGCTTGCTTTTTTACCCAAGCTATAAGGCGTATATTTGATATTTAATACGATCGGTTGATTGTCCGTTTTTCTTTACCTCCCCACGTCTTTCAGCATTCGGATTTCTTCATTCACGAGATATTCGGGCGTGTCCTGATAGAACCCCTTTTTCAGCGAATACGCGTCCGGCGCGTTGCCGTCCAAGGCTTCCGCGCGCTCGTTGAAAAGCGAGCATACGACCGATTTCGTAATCACTTCGTTGGCAAGCATTTCTTTCATCAGCCTTACAAGTTGAAAGTAAAACGCGTTTTCGTTATACTCGTTCGGAACGCTCACCGGCTTTTCTTCGCCGTCGATCTCCACCGTGTCGAACAGCCGTTTATACAGCTCCGGCAGTCCGAACAATAGCGCGGAATTGATGACCTTGTTGAAACTTTTATCATAGTCCGGATGCGTCATGATTTTGTCGATATACTCCCACATTCCCATATCCGTTATGCTTATAAATTTGCGTGTTTTTCTGTCTGTGTTTCTCTCTCCCCGAATAGTTATCACCTCCCCAAGAAGAAGCGGGTATCCCGCTTGCTTCCACCGTCGATAATGCCGCCTGTTGCATTATCTTTATCCTGCTTTGCTATTTTGAGGCAGAATGCATCAAGATTTTATTCGTGGTCACGCTTTCTCGGCTTCGATATTTTCGCCCTGACCGCCGAGAAGACTATTCAAAAGTTCGCTCGCAACCACCGTTTCGATAACCGATTTCAACACCGTATCGGATTCATTCCGCCCGTCCTCGGTTCTCTTTCTTTCCGCGATTTTCTGACCGCCGAGCCTGCCCTTTTCGCGATAGAATTTTTCATCGTCGATCATCTGCTTGGTGAGTGTGAACGCCGTTTTTACCGCCGTGTCTTTGCCGCCGTAAGTCTTGCCCTCGAACGCATAGTCCGAAATCGCTCGCACATACTGTCCCGCCTGTCTGTCGTCAAGATGTTTGATGACCTTTGCATAGTTCTCGTTGAATTTGAAAAATTTGTTTCTCATTGTTTTTACTCCCTGTTTTTATTTGTTTTTATCTTTTTGAATTGATACCGATTTTGCCTTTCGTAAAACCGTTATTCTCTTGTGCCGCGGCAATCGAACCGCGCATTTCCCGTATGGTTTTCATACTCTCGCTCGCAAGTTTCATATAGTAGGCGTTCGGCTTTTCGTCGCGGAATTGTCCCGACGACTTAAAGATACGGAGCAGTTGCTCCTCGTCGTTGCCGCAGAACATCGCAAGCCGAAGCATCAGCCCGGATTCGCTCCGCTCGATATTTTTCATTACGTTTTTGCCGACGTATAAGTCCGCGAATTTACTGTCTTTCGCATAATACCCTTCCGCCCTTGCAAGCGTTTCCCTGTCGCTCATTCTCGTCAGACTTTCGCTCCCGCGCCCTTCCATACTCACGGGCAAGGCTTTCGCCGCGACTTCCGTCGCCACAAGTTCGGACGGCTTTATGTATTCCGTTGACTTCTCCTGTTCTACCTTGCCCGCTTTACCTTTTTCTTTGAGTTCTTCGATACTCACTTCTTCAAAGGTCTTGTCTTTCCAAAGATCGAGTTCTTTAACTTTATCTATCTCTTTTTCAAGGGCTTCGCGGTCTGCAAAAGAGTAATTGATAAGAGGCTTCACTTCGCCTTCTTCGTCGCAGATACAGCACTTATACACCTGCTCGGAATAGGCGTTTGTTTCTTCGATAATCGCGTAATACTGCACGTCGTTCACTCTCCGATACGCTCTTTCTCTTTCCGAAACATATTTCGCTATTTTATCCGCGTCGATAATCGCCGTAAACAAAGCGTTCGGGTTCTCCTTGATTTCTTCTTTCCACGACTGCAAATACGCCGCGTTGTTCTGAAGCCTGCCTTCGCTCGCTTCGATACCAACGTCCTGTTC